>CAZOQY010000053.1:0-11209 GCA_964581835.1 uncultured Streptomycetaceae bacterium
TGTGCGCGCTCGCCGCGGCGGCGGCGGTGGCGACCCGGCAGGCGCTGTCGGACGGTCAGCGCCGGCTGCTGATCATCGCGTTAGCGCCCTACCTGCTGTTTTCGCTTTGCGATTTCGAGAACGGAAACCAGTACCAGATCTTCGACCTGGCGATCAAGCTGGTCGCGCTGTTCGTGTTTGCGTATGCCGTGCCGGCCTGGCTTCGACGGGACGACGGGACCCGGCGCTGGCGGCGCGTCCTCGCCATCGGCATCGTGGCGGGATTGACCGGCCCCGGCGCCGTTTCGCTGCTCGCCCACATCCACGTCGTGACGATGCATCCCGAGCGGGGGCACGAGTACGCGGACAATCGCCTGCTCGGGGATGCGCTCCGCCACGTTCCGCTGGACGACACCCTGCTCGTCACCAACGACCTGCGTTATCCCGCGAACGACTATTTCCGGGATTACCGGCAATTGCAGCTGGCCGGCCTGTTCGGGCACCGCAACCTGGGATCGAACCTGCAGTACGGCGGGCTCGGCCGCGACGAGATCACCATCCACGTGGGAATCCTGTGGTTGTTCCAGCAGAAGGCATGGCCTGCGACGCGGGTGGGTTACGTGCTCGAGAAGTTTCCGGTGACCCACCTGCTGATCCACAAGCACTACCCGCACGCCGACGACATCCCGCTTGCCCTGGTCTACGAGAACCGGGACTACGCCGTCTACCGGTTTCCAGCGCCGCCGCCCGGTCGTCCCTGATTCGCCCCGGGCCGGCAACGGGACCCGTTTCGAAGGGGATACGCGGCCGGCGCCCCGGCCGTGGCTAGCTCGCCTGCCGTTGCCGCCACCATTGCCTGAGCCAGCCGGCATTGCCGCCGACCTCGACGATCTCCTGCAGCGAGTCGGGCAGTGGCGGGTACTCGCGGCGGATGTCGCGGGTGTGGTTCACGAAGAAGCCGTTGCGGAAATCCACTTCGAGCTCGTCGCCGGTCTCGCACATCTCGGTGGCGTTGACGCAGTCGGTGAGCGTGCGCACGCCGCAGCCGACGGCGGCGCGGTAGGCGAGGAACGGCATGGACTCGCAGACGAGACCCAGGCCCAGCGCCTGCATGGCGATGTAGCCGTTCATTTTCGGGCCCATGCCGAAGTTGCGGCCGGCGACGATGATGTCGCCGGGGCGGCAGCGCTTGTGGAAGCCCGGGTCGGTCTCGGCGAACAGGTGCGGCACGACGTCCTTCGCCTCGAGATGGCGCCCGACGATGATCCAGTTCGGCACCACGCCGCCGGCGTGCGGCACGTCGTGGCCGAGGCGGTAGCAGCGGCCTTTCAGGATCCAATCGAAATCGCTCATGCGGGCACCGCGCTGCCCGCGAACGCGCGCGGATCGGTGATCCGGCCCGCCACCGCGGAGGCGGCGACGGTGGACGGATTGCCGAGGTAGAGCCGCGCGTCCTTCGCGCCGAAGCGGCCGGCGTTGTTGTTGGCGGCGGTGGAAATGGATACCTCGCCGGCGTGCACCGGCCCGATCACCGCGTCGTTGCACGGCCCGCAGCCCGCCGGCAGCATCACCGCGCCGGCGTCGATGAACACCTGCAGCAGGCCGTCGCGCGACATGCGCTTCACCGTCGCCTCGGAGCCGGGCGCGACGAACAGGCGCACGCCGTCGGCGATGCGGCGGCCTCTCAGGATGGCGGCCGCCTGTTCCAGGTCCTCGTACAGGCCCGAGCCGCAGGAGCCGATGAAGGCGTGGTCGATCGCCTTGCCCGCGACTTGGGCGAGGTCCATCGCATTCTGCACGCCGCCGGGCAGCGCGACCTGCGGTTCGAGCGCGGACACGTCCACGGAGAGGTCGGCTTCGTAGACGGCGTCCGCGTCGGCGTATACCGGCGTGAACGGGCGCTGCGCGCCGGCGCGCGCGCGGGCGAGGATCGCTTCCGACGGCGGCACGAACACGCCGTAGGCGCCCATTTCGGTCGGGCTCGAGCACAGCGCCGCGCGTCCCGCGAGGTCGAACTGGTCGAGGTCACCCGCGTATTCGATCACGCGGTAATCGAGGTCGGCGTCTAGCGTGCCTTTTTTGAACAGCGAGGCGACGTGGAAGCCGACGTCGCGCGCGTGCACGCCGGGCTGCAGCTGTCCGCGCAGGGTCAGGCGCACGGTTTTCGGCGCCATCACCCAGTTGGTGCCGGTGGCGAGCACGCGGCTGATCTCGTTGCCCATACGGAAGCCGAAGGCGCCGATGGCGCCGGCGTTGGTGGCATGGCGGTCGTTGTCGAAATAGAACATGCCCGGCAGCAGCAGGCCGGTTTCCATCGGGAAGATATGGCCGTGGCCGCCGCGGCCGACGTCGTAGAAGTTCTTCACGCCCCATTGCTTCGCCGCGGCGCGGTTGAAGGCGCCGCGCTCGGCCGCGCGCGCGCTGCCGTAGATGACGTCGTGGTCGGTGACCATCATCACCTTGTCCGGCGCCGCCAGGCGATGGATGCCGAGCGCGTCGAGTTCGCGCTTGGCGCTCATCACGAGCCCGTCGTGGATCATGATGAAGTCGGGATCGGGGCTCACGACCTCGCCGGGACGCACGACCGCCTTGCCGCTCTTCTTCGCCAGCACTTTTTCTACCGCGGTCATGCCCATGAGAGTAACCAGCGTTTCGGGCTGGACGTATGCGCTATCGCGCTCGACGCGTGGACCGCGTCAGCGGACTCATGCTGCATGCAGCTGCGCCAACGCAACACGTCCGAGCAGGCCGTACGGGTTGGCGAGGGTTTCCTTGATTTCATAATGATTGTAGTCCTCGCCCACGACGAGGTCGACCGGCTTGCCGGCGGCAGCAATTGCTTCGGCAAACTCGCGAGTCTGTCGCTGAAACTCGGGGGTTTCGAGTGTGCCATAGGCGAGAAAAAGGGGTGCGCGCAGCCGGTCGATGTGGCGGATCGGACTCAGCGCTTCGACCATGGCGTCGTCGAACCTGACGTACTGACTGCGTGCGGAGAGGCGTACCGGGTGCAGGTCGTACATGCCGCTGCAGCACAAACCGGCCTTGATGATGTCCGCCGGCGCGTCGTACTGCCGTTCCCAGTCCGTCGTCAGCGCGACGCCGGCGAGGTGGGCGCCGGAAGAGTGCCCGGACAGGCAGATGCGCCCGGGGTCGCCATTGAATTCCGCGGCGTGCCGGTGGATCCACGCGATCGCGCGGCACACCTGGTCCGCCATCGTCCTGAGGCTGTCCGGGGCATCCTGCACCCAGACGAAGTCAGGCACGACAAAGTGCGCGCCCGACGCCACGAACATTTCCGCGGCGAACGCATTGCCCCTGGCCTTGCCCCGGCGCCACGCGCCGCCGTGGATGAAAACATGCACCGGCGCGTTGTCGCGGTGGGTACGGTAGATGTCGAGCTGCTCTGCTTCGGTCGGTCCGTAGGCACGCCTTTCGGGCGCGCCGAGACGGGCGCGAACCGCGTCGCTCGCGATCGAGAAGCGATTGCGAACGTGCGTGGCATGGGGCGCGTAGGCCTGCTGATTGTAGGCGGCGTCGAGTTCGGCTTGCGTGTAATCCAGAAAGACCCGCGGCCCCTTCGCTTCCGCGATCGGAGACGGTTTGCCCGGGCTGGCGCTCGGCATCATGATGGATCCGCGGCGGTCAACATACCTATTCCGCGCGCGCCCCGGCTTCCTTGACGAGTTTGGCGTAGACCGCCATATCCCGCCGGATGCGCTGGGCGAATTCCTGCGGCGTGCTGCTCGACGGCTCCACCGACTGGCTCACCAGCTGGTCCTGCAGGTCCTTCGCCTGCAGCGACTTGATCAGCGACTGGCTCAACTGCTGGATCAGCGCCTCCGGCGTTCCCGCGGGCGCCGCCAGTCCCAGCCACAGCGTGAACTCGTATCCGGGCACGCCCGATTCGGCGACGGTCGGCAGTTCCGGGAAGGCGGGCACGCGCTGGCCGCTGGTGATGGCGAGCGCGCGCACCCTGCCCGACCTGATCAGCTGGGAGGAGGTAATGGTGGTGGAGAAAGTCACGGAGATGTGGCCGCCCAGCAGGTCGTTCAACGCGAGATTGCCCGCGCGGTACGGCACGTGGACCATCCGGGTGCCGGTCATCGTGTTGAACATGGCGCCCGCCAGATGTCCCGGCGTGCCGACGCCGCCGGAACCGAACTCGACCTGTCCCGGGCGCGCCTTGACCAGAGCCACCAGCTGCTTGACGTTGCCAACGGGCAGCGAGGGATGGACGATGATGATGTATGGCGAAATCCCGATCAGTCCGATCGGCGCGAAGTCCTTCACCGGGTCGTAGGGTACCGCGCGCAGGGCCGGCACGATGGCGAGGGTCGCGTTGGTGACGACCGTCAACGTGTATCCATCCGGCGTCGACTTCGCTCCGACCTCGGTGCCGACCGCGCCACCGGCGCCCGCGCGGTTCTCGACGACAAACTGCTGTCCGAGCGCGGCGGCGAGCTTTGGACTGATCGTGCGGGCGACGATATCGTTGCTGCCGCCGGCGGCGAATGGGGAAATGATCCGCACCGGCTTCACCGGAAAGACTTGCGCGTCCAGATGCGATGGAGCCGCCGCGGCGACGACGGAGGCCACGAGGAAAACGAAGGGATGCTGGGCGAGACGCATGGCGGGCTCCGGGTTGGATTTCACCGACGCGCCCCGGCCGTCGTCCGGCTGCGCGATTATCGTTCCATTATTGCGAACGATGGATAAGGTATCATTCGTACCCGGGAAGTGCAATAGCGAGAGGGCGTCGAAGCGGTTCCGGAAGTCCGCACGTCAATGACGAACAGAAGAAGAACAGTGAAATCCGCGTCTGGAAGTGCCGCGGCGACTCCCGGCCGCGCCGGGTCGAAGGGCGCATCGCGCTCGGCCGGGTTGCGCCGCGGCCTGGAAATCCTGTGCCTTTTTTCCGATGGCCGGCCCGAATGGGGTGTGAGCGAGATCGCCAGGGCGCTGGGCGTGCACAAGAGCCGGGCTCACCGCGCCATCAAGACGCTCGAGGACATGGGTTTCGTCCGCAAGAACCCGGCGAGCCGTCGTTACTCGATGGGCATCCGGGCCTTCGAAGTCGGCTCGCTGGCGGGCAGGCTCACCAACAGCATGGCCTGGGCACGCTACGACCTGCAGCAGCTGGCGCGTCGCTTGCAGGCCACGGTCTCGCTGCGCCTGGTGGTGGACGACGATCTGCTGGTGGTGGACATGATCGAGAGCCGCGATCAGCTTCAGCACATGCCGCAAGGCGCCCGCGTGCCGCTCAACTACGGTGCGGGCGGGCAGGTACTCGCCGCGTTTCGCAAGGACGAGTCGGTGCGCGCGCTGATCCGGCGTCACGGGTTGCCGCGTTACACCGCGAAATCGCTGACGCTCGAAGGGGACTTCATGGATGCGGTGCGGCGCGCGCGGCGTCAGGGATACGCCGTCAGCGAAGGCGAAACGATCCCCGGCTCGTTCAGCGTGGCGGCGCCCATCACCGAGCCGGGCGGGCGGCTGATCGCGGTGGTGGTGGCTTCGCGGATGCTGAAGGGCATGTCGCGCGCCGCGATCGAGGCGTTCAGCCAGGCGGTGGTGGATGCCGCCGCCGCCATCTCCCGGCGTTGCGTCAAGGCGGCCTGAGCCGCGAACGGCAGGCATCAGTCTATCCCGGCGGCTTCGCGCGCGCCGGCGATCATCGAGGCGCGCAACAAGTACTCGCGGGCCAGGGCCGGGTCTCCGGCCATGCGGCGCAAGGCGTCGTGATTGCGCTGGCGCACCGCCGGGTCCTTTTCCGCGAGCAGCCGCTGGTTGCGCTCGGTCTGTGCCCGGGTGTGATTGACGGCAACGTGCCGGCGCTGGCGCGTATACCGGTCGAGCAGCTCGAGACCGGCATCGTCGCGCAGTATTGCGACGAGTTTCTCTCCGAGGTTCGCGGCATCGTGGATGCCGCTGTTCATGCCCATGGCCCCGATGGGGCTGTTGACGTGAGCGGCGTCCCCGGCCAGGATGGCCCGGCCCGCGCGGAACGTTTTCGCGACGCGCTGGTGCACGGTGTACAAGCCGCGTTGCACGACCTCGTACCGGCGGCCGCTGCGCGCCATGCGCTGCAGTCGTTGTTCGATCGAGTCGTCGGTGAGCAGCGCGGCGGGATCTTCCTCCATCCGCGTCGGCAGCACGACCCTCCACAATTCGGGATGGCCCCACTTGAACAGATTGGCCCACTCCTCGGGGTCGGACAGGTAGTTGCGGTACGAATAGCCGTGGAGCCGGTCGAAATCGTGGACGACGCTGACGACGAGAGTGCGTTCAGGGTAAGTGTATCCCTCGAACTCGATGCCAAGCGATTTGCGTACCACGCTGTGGGCGCCCTCGCAGCTCACCAGGAAGCTTCCGTGCAAGCGCTCCTTCCCGCCCGCTTCGTTTGCGACGGTAACGTCGACGCCGTCGGCGCGTTGCTCGAAGTCGACCAGCGTCGCGCCCATGCGCACTTCGCAGCAGTCGTGGGCGTGCACGGCCTGCATCGCTTCGTCGACCACTTTCAGGCGATCGCACTGGAGGACGTAGGGGAAGCGCGTGTCCTGCTTCAGCGCGGCATGATCGAACTGCGCGAACATTTCGTTGCGCGCCCGGTCCCAGAACTGAACGATCGGGGCGATCAATCCGCGCTTTTCCAGCCGCGGGTAGAGACCCAGGTCGTCCAGTATTTCGAGCGTGGCCGGATGCAGCGTTCCGGCGCGCCGCGGCTGATCCAGGAACCGGTCCGCCGGCAGCGTCTCGAGCAGGCACACCGGCACCTCGCGCCGTGCAAGATGAAGCGCGAGGCACAGGCCCACCGGGCCGGCGCCAGCAACGATGACGCGCCCCCCCTTGCCGGTCATCGAACTGGGCGGGGGCCGCTGCGCGGCGGGCGCTCGCGCATCGCCTACTCGATCGCGGCCGCTTCCCTGACGCTGTTCAGCAGGGAAGTGCGCAGCAGGAACTCGCGCGCGAGCCGGGGATCCCCGGCGGTCCGGCGCATGGCGTCGTGGTTGCGGCTGCGTACCTGCGGGTCCTTCTCGGCCAGCAGTTTCTTGTTGCGCTCGGTCTGTACCTTGGTGTGATTGACCGCCACGTGGCGGCGCTGGCGGGTGTAGCGATCGAGCACGTCCATGCTGTCGCGTCCCGACAGGATGCCGACGAGCTTTTCCCCGAGATTGACGGCGTCGTGTATGCCGCTGTTCATGCCCATGCCGCCGATCGGACTGTTGATGTGCGCCGCGTCGCCGGCCAGCAGCGCCCGTCCGACGCGGAAAGTCGCCGCGACGCGCTGGTGAACGGTGTACAGCGTGCGGTGGACCACTTCGTAGGGCTTGTCGCTCGGCAGGAATCGCTGCAGCTGCTCCTGAATGTGCTCGTCGGACAGTACTTTCTCCGGCGTGTCGTCAATGTTGGTGGGAAAATGAACGCGCCATCGCTCCGGCTGCGTCCACTTGAACAGGTTCGACCACTGTTCAGGATCCGAAATGTAGTTGCGGTAGGTGTAGCCGTGCGCCTTGTCGAAGTCGTAGCAGACCGCGACGGTGAGGGTGCGCTCCGGATAGGTATAGCCCTCGAACTCTATATCGAGCGACTTGCGCACGATGCTGCGGCCGCCTTCCGCGCTCACGATGAAGCTGCCCCGGATTCGCTCCTCGGTGCCCGCCGTGTCGGCCACCACCGCCTCGATGCCGTCGGCGTTCTGGGTGAACGAGAGAAACTCCGTGGACATGCGGATGTCGCAATGCTTCGACTGCGTCAGGAGCTGCATCGCCTCGTCGATGATCTTGGTGCGCTCGCACTGCAGGACGTAGGGAAAGCGGGTGTCCTCGCGCAGCGCGGCGTGATCGAACTCGGCGAACATTTCGTCGTGTTCCCGGTCCCAGTACTGGAACTTCGGCGCGATCAGCCCGCGCCGCTCCATGCGCCGATACAGACCCAGATCGTCGAGCATCTCGAGCGTGGCGGGATGGATGCTGCCGGCGCGCGCTTCCTGGTCCACGAACGTCTGGTGGTCGTATCGCTCGATCAGGCACGAACGAACCTCGCGCTGAGCGAGGTAGAGGGCGAGGCACAGGCCGACCGGGCCTGCGCCGATGATGACGACCGGCGGCGTGTCTTGCATGAGCGGGCTGCTTATTCGGCGGGCTTGACGTTCTTGACCGCGCCGCGCCAGCCGCTGGCGGTGATGTCGAAGACGATGCCGTCGGGGTCGCGATACTTCACCTCGTAGTAGCTGTTCGGCGTGTTGGGCGCGCGCCCGTGGAAATGGACGGCGCCGGCACGCTTGACCTGCTCCTCCGCCTGCGCGAGGTCGTCCACCCACATGCCGAAGTGCATGACGCCGTAGAACGGTTTATCGCTTTCTATTCCCGGGGCCTTGCCCCCTTTGGCGAGGAGCGCGACGTTGATGACGCCGTCGGTCATGTAGATGCCGTTTTGCGCGTCTCCCGCCTTGGTCATGCCGAAAGCTTCTTCGAAGAACTTCTGCGTCTTCGCGACATTCTCGACCGATAGCGCGATGTGCCGCAGCTTGTAGCGTTGCTTGTCCATGATGGGGCTCCGGAATCCGAAACGGTTGTCGTGAGGGTGCTTCGTATGTTCCAACTATGCGAACATAGTATAGGGCAAACGGAACCACCGAACAATACGGCCGCACCTGCCCGCCATGCCGCCGGGCATTTCCGCTAATATCCCCCTCATGGCATGCGATTTACCCCTCGACACCGCGCGCCTGCTTGCGTTGGGAGGCGCGTTGCTCGTCGCGACGACGTGTGTAGCGGCCTATCCGGAGCGGCCGCTGCGGCTGGTCGTGCCGTACTCGGCGGGCGGATCGACCGACACGGTGGGGCGCATCATCGGGCCGCGCCTGTCGGAGCGGCTGGGCACGCAGGTCGTGCTCGACAACCGCACCGGCGCCGGCACGCTGATCGGCACGGAGATCGTCGCGCGCGCCGCGCCCGACGGCTACACGCTGCTGATGGCGACGCCGCCCACCGCGGTCAACCCGTCTCTCTATCCCAGGGTGCCCTACGATCTCAAGCGCGATTTCGTCGCGGTGACCAACGTCGCCGGCTCGAGCAACCTGCTGGTCGTGCACCCGAACGTGCCCGCCAGGTCCACGCGCGAACTGATCGCGTTGTTGAAGTCCGCGCCGGGCAAGTACAACTACGGTTCCAGCGGCATCGGCGGGGCCGGGCACCTGGCGATGGCGCTGTTCGAGAGCATGGCCGGCGTCGACGCCGCGCACGTCCCCTACAAGGGCGGCGCGCCCGCGGTGGTGGACCTGGTGGCGGGCCGCGTTTCGCTGATGATGGCCAACCTCACCACGGCGCAGCCGCACATCCGCGCCAACCGCCTGCGCGGGCTTGGCATCGGCACCCGGACGCGCTCGCCGCTGTTTCCCGAGATGCCGACGATCGCGGAATCGGGCGTGCCCGGCTACGAGGCCAACAACTGGAACGGCGTGGTCGCGCCGGCCGGCACGCCGCGCGCGGTGATCGAGCGGCTGCACCGGGAAATCACGGCGGTGCTGAAGGAGCCGGCCATCGCGGAGCGCATGGCCGGGGCCGGGCTCGAGCCGATCGGCGACACGCCGGCGCAGTTCGCGGCCTACCTTGCCGCGGAGGCGGAGAAGTGGGGCAGGCTGGTCAAGTCCGCCGGCATCAAGCCGGAGTAGAACGCGCGCCCTAGAGGTTGATGTTGATGTTCTTCGTCTGCGTGAACGACAGCAGTTCCTGGTAGCTTTCCTCGCGGCCGTTGCCCGACTGCTTGTAGCCGCCGAAGGACACGCCGAGGAAGTGCGGGCCGGCGCCGTTCACCCAGATGAAGCCCGACTCGATGCGTGAAGCCGCCCGGTGCGCGTTGGCGAGGCTCGTCGTCCACACCGAGCCGGTCAGGCCGTACTCGACGCTGTTGACCTGCTCGAACAGCTCGTCCTCGTCTTTCCACTTGAGCACCGACATCACCGGGCCGAAGATTTCCTCGCTGGCGATGCGCATCTTCTGGGTGACGTTGGTGAACACGGTCGGCTCGACGAAGTAGCCGCCGGCGAGCTTCGGATCGTCCGGACGCTTGCCGCCACAGGCGAGCGTGGCGCCTTCCTTCTTCCCGATCTCGATGTAGGAGAGGATCTTGTCGAGCTGCTGCCGGGAGATGATCGCGCCCATCGTGGTTTCCGGGTCGGTGGGGAAGCCCGGCTTGTGGTTCTTCACGTGCTTCAGCACGCCTTCGAGCACCCGGTCGTGGATCGACTCGTGCAGGAACAGCCGCGAGGTCGAGCCGCAGGACTGGCCGCACCAGCTGAAGTTCATGCCGCCCACCGCGCCGCGCGCCGCCTTCTCGAGGTCGGCGTCGGGGTAGACGATGCAGGCATTCTTGCCGCCCAGCTCGAGCGAAACGTGCTTCAGGCGGTCGGCCGCGGCGCGCGCGATGGCGCGGCCGGTCGGCACCGAGCCGATGAGGGAGACCCACGGCACCAGCGGGTGCGCGACCAGCGCCTGGCTGCCCGGCGTGCCGCAGGTGAGGATGTTCAGCACGCCCGGCGGCAGGATGCCGTCCACGATTTCGAGGAAGCGGTACGCCGACAGCGGCGCCTGGTACGGCGGTTTCATGATCACGGTGTTGCCCGCCGCGATCGCCGGCGCCGCTTTCGCCGCGGTGAACATGACCGGGTGGTTGTAGGCGACGATGCGCGCGCAAACCCCATAGGGCTCGCGCACCGACATGTTGACCACGCCGTCGCCCATCGGGATGGTCTCGCCTTTCAGCTCGGTGACGAGGCCGGCGAAGAATTCCCATTGCGCGATGGCGGTGTTGATGTCGCGCATCATCTCGCGCACCGGGTTGCCGCAGTTGATCGCGTCCAGCATGGCGAGTTCTTCCGCGTGCGCGCGCAGCTTCGCCGCGACCTGCTTCATCAGCGCGGCGCGCTCGAGCGGCTTCACCGAGCGCCACGACTTGTACGCGCGATGCGCCGCCTGCACCGCGGCGTCGACGTCCTCGGCGTTGGCCTCCGCGCAGGGGCCGAGGCTCTTGCCCGTCGCCGGGTTCAGCGTGTCCAGGTAGCCGCCGCGGGGCTTCTGCCACTGGCCGTCGTAGTAGAGGTCGCGATGCTGCGGCAGGGCGATATCCTTCTGGGTCACGGGGTTCCTCCTCGTTGTTTGCGGCCGGGGTCGCAAGGGTCCGCGCGAGTGTATCATCGGGCGTCGAGGAGGACGAGACGGTGAGGACAATA
>CAZOQY010000053.1:11309-14242 GCA_964581835.1 uncultured Streptomycetaceae bacterium
ACGGTGAGGACAATATGATGAAGAGGCTGCTGCGCGTGGCCGCCGTGGCGCTGGCCGCGCTATTCCTTTCCACTGCGTTCGCGCAGTATCCCGCGCGCCCGATCCGCTTGATCATTCCCATCCCGCCCGGCGGCGCGCCCGACATCGCGGCGCGGGTGGTGGGGCAGAAGCTCGCCGAGCAGCTCGGCCAGCCGGTGGTGTTCGACAACCGTCCCGGTTCCAACGGCAACATCGCCGCCGATCTCACCGCGAAATCCCCGCCCGACGGCTATACCATTGGCCTCCTCGCGGACAGCATGGTCACCATCAACCCGCATATCTACGCGAAGATGCAGGTCGACATGCTGAAAGACCTCGCGCCGCTGGCGAGCGTCGCGTCCAACCAGTTCGTGCTGTCGGTCAACCCTTCGGTGCCGGTGAAGTCGTTCAAGGAGTTCATCGAGTACGCGCGCAAGGCCAACCCGCCGCTGGCGTACGCCTCGGGCGGCAACGGCAGCCAGCACCAGATGAGCATGGAGATGCTGAAGCAGCGCGCCGGCATCAACCTGATCCACGTGCCGTTCAAGGGCGGCGCGCCCGCCACCATCGCCACCGTCGGCGGCGAGACGATGGCGATGTTCGCCGGCACTTCGACCGCGCCGCAGATCCGGGCGGGGAAGCTCCGCGCGCTTGCCGTGACCGGCAAGCAGCGCTCGGCGGCGTTCCCCGACCTGCCGACCATCGGCGAGTTCTATCCCGGCTACGAGGTCACGATCTGGCTCGGCCTGTTCGCGCCCGTCGGCACGCCGCCCGCGGTGATGTCCCGGTTGCGCGCCGAAATCGGCAAGGCGCTGGCGACGGCCGAGGTGAAGGAGCGCCTCAACGCTTCCGGCGGACTGGAGCCGTTCGCCACCTCGCCCGAGCAGTACGTGGCCTTGATCCGCGCCGACCACAAGAAATACGGCAAGCTGGTGAAGGACATCGGCGCGAGAGTCGAGTAAACCCATGGCTTTCAGCGCCCGGCTGCAGCGACTGATCGGTGCCGCCGCCCCGTACTGGGCCGGGGAGGCCGCGGTGTTCGAAGCGTACTGGGCCTGGGAAAAACGCACGCGCGAGACCGACCTCGCGTGGCTCAACCACCAGTGCTTCAAGGAAATCTGGGGCTCCGGCGTCGCCGACAGGAACCTCGGCCTCTTCCTCGGGCCGGTGGAGCAGCTGAAGGCGGCGTTTCCGAAGATCGACGTCGAGATCGACCGCCATGTCGTGCTCGATACCGCCGAGGCGCTGTGGGCGGAGTTCGCCCATTACTGCGCGTTCGCCGACGCCCACGACGGCCTGTTGCTGCCGGGCGAGCAGAAAATCAATCCGCAGCGACTCAAGTGGTGGAAGGAGGACGAGGTGCTCGCCAATCTGCGCTACGGGCACATCGAGCGCCACGGCGCGCTCGGCCGGCGCGCGGCGAGCTTCACCGAGGGCGGTTACTGCACGCTGTTCTCCGCGGGCATGGGGCTCGCGGCGCGCCCGACGCCGGGGCACGAGAAGGCGGATGCGTTGATCGCGACCGCGTGCGGCAAGGTCTACGACGACGAGTTCGGCCACATGCTGAAGGGCGTCGCCGGGCTGGACAGTGAAGGACTGGCGGAAGCCGACTGGAAAATGCTCGAAGACATCTCGATCGAGCAGTTGCGCCAGCGGATCGTGATGCGCAACGCCCAGTTCGGCGGCCCGCTTGCCGGGGCGCGTCTCGAAGACGCGCTCGCGGGCCGGATGAAACCGCTCGCTTTCGATTACGCCCGCGCGGGTTCGCTGCGCGAACGGTCAGGAGAGAGGAGTGAGGTGTGAGGAGAAAAGCAGGCCAGCTGCGGTAAGCGGGTCGCCTCACACCTGACGCCTCACTCCTCACCGCGTCAGCATTGTTCCCACGGCAGCCCGTCGCGGCGCCAGCCGGTCTTCGAGTTGCGGTGGTGGGATTCGTCGAGCTCGCCCTCGAAGCCGTGGAGCACGTTGTAGACCTGGGTGAAGCCGGCTTCCTCGAGCGCGCGGCCGGCGTCGAGCGAGCGATTGCCGCTGCGGCAGATCAGCACGATCGGGCGATCCACGCTCGCGGCCTTCTTCACGTGCGCGACGAAGTCGGGATTCACTTCCCAGTTCGGCCCGTCGTTCCACGGCACGAGGATCGCGCCGGTCGGGTGGCCGACGAAGAGGTACTCCATCTCGCTGCGGCAATCGATGAAGATTGCGTTCGAATTCTTCTTCAGGAACTCGTAGGCTTCTCTCGGTTCGAAGTGCTTCATTGCGCATCCGTGGCTGCGGTAAGGGGAGCGGAATTATAGTCGCAACCGCCCGCCACCCGCCAGTTTGCCTGTAGAATTCCGCCTTTTGCATCAGGGACTTTCCGGTTTCCCCGCCCCGTTCATGTCCGACGCCGCTGCCCAGCTCCAGTCGCTCCTCGCGCGCCGCATCCTGATTCTCGACGGCGCCATGGGCACCATGATCCAGCGCCACAAGCTCGGCGAAGCGGAATACCGCGGCGCGCGCTTCACCGGCTTCGCGCACGACGTGAAGGGCAACAACGAGCTGCTGGTGCTGACCCAGCCGCAGATCATCCAGGAAATCCACGAGCAGTTCCTCGCCGCCGGCGCGGACATCATCGAGACCAACACCTTCGGTGCGTCGCGCATCTCGCAGGCCGACTACCATATGGAGAGCTTGGTCGCGGAAATGAACCTCGCGGCGGCGCGGCTGGCGAAAGCGGCCTGCGAAAAGTTCTCGACCGCCGATTCCCCGCGCTTCGTCGCGGGCGCGTTCGGTCCCACGCCGAAGACCGCGTCGATCTCGCCCGACGTCAACGATCCCGGCGCGCGCAACGTCACTTACGACGAGCTGGTCTCGGCTTATCTCGAGCAGGCGCGCGCGCTGGCCGAGGGCG
Source organism: uncultured Streptomycetaceae bacterium (assembly GCA_964581835.1). Lineage (GTDB taxonomy): Bacteria > Pseudomonadota > Gammaproteobacteria > Burkholderiales > SG8-41 > SG8-41. The sequence goes on from CAZOQY010000053.1 coordinate 14,218, forward strand.
GCGTCGACCTGTTCCTGGTGGAGAC
>CAZOQY010000054.1:0-5360 GCA_964581835.1 uncultured Streptomycetaceae bacterium
CAGTCGGGCGGGGTGTAGATGCGCGCCGGCGAATAGGCGTAGCGGTCCCCGGGGCCCATGATGTGCGCGTGGGTGTCGCAGGCGTTGCGCGGCATCCGCATTTTCGGCGCGCGCGGGCTGAAATCGGGTCCGGCGCACAGCGGCGCTTCGGCGGCAGGCGGAGTGGGCACGGCTTTTTTCGTCGGGGCTTTCTTCATATCCTGGGAATGGGTTGGTGCGGCGTACTGCACAATATTATCGCGCCGCGCGCTGTTCGGATAAACTTCTGCGCGACAGGGTTACATGAAATTTTACCAGTCCGCAGTGTGGAGTGTCGCGTGGCTGGCCGCGATGGCGGCGCTGTACGCTCCGCAGGGCGCCGCGCAGGCGCCGTGGAAGCCGGAGAAGCCCGTCGAGATCGTCGTCGGTTCCGCGCCGGGCGGCGGCAACGATACGACCGCGCGCACCCTGCAGCAGATCTGGCGCGACGGCAAATTGATCGAGAACGCCGTGGTCGTCAACAAGACGGGCGGTGGCGGCTCGCTTGCCTACACCTACGCGAACCAGCATCCCGCCGACGGCCATTACCTGGTGATCGTCCGCATGGCGATGCTGACCAACCACATCCTGGGCCGCAGCCCCCTCAATTTCACCGACATGACGCCGCTCGCGGTGATGGGCAGCGAGCCGACCGCATTCGCGGTGCGCGCCGGTTCTCCCATCGGGACCCTCGCCGGGCTGGTCGAGCGGTTGAAGGCCGATCCGCAGTCGGTCAGCGTGTCCCTCGGCAGCGCGCGCGGCTCGACGACGCATTTCGCGCTGGCGCGGGTGGCGAAGGCCGCGGGCGTGGATCCGAAAAGGCTCAAGACGGTCACCTTCGGCGGCAGCGCCCAGTCGGTGACCAACGTGCTCGGCGGGCACGTCGACGTGCTGTCGGCATCGGCCGACAGCCTCGTCCAGCATCACAAGTCCGGCGCGCTACGCATCATCGGCATCGCCACGGTCGCGCGTTCGGCCGCGATGCCCGAGGTGCCGACGATGAAGGAACAAGGCTACGATGTCGTGGTGGGTGGCTGGCTCGCGCTGATGGGGCCCGGCGGGTTGTCCGCGGCCCAGATTGCCTATTGGGACGGCCTGCTCGAGCGCACCGCCGGCGATGCCCGGTGGAGGCGCTACCTGGAGGAAGGCTCGGTCGAGTGGCTGTTCCTGCCGTCCAGACCCGCGCGGGAATATCTCGGGCGCGAGTACGAGACCGCCCGGACGTTGCTCGCCGAGATCGGCATGACCAGGTAAACAATGCGTGAAAATGCGTGAGGAGTGCGCGTGACTGAACAAGCGAATGGGGCGGTATCGCCGCTCATGCGGGAACTGGCGGGCTACATTGCAGGCGCCCTGCGCAAGCCGCTGCCCGCGGCGGTGGCCGAGAAGACGAAGCATCACCTGCTCGATACGGTTGCCGCCATGGTATCGGGGGCGCGGCTGCTTCCCGGCAGGATGGCCATCGCTTACGTGAAGCGGCTGGGCGAGGTCAGGGAAGCGACGGTCGCGGGCTCGCGCGTGCTCACGAGCGCCGTCCACGCGGCGCTCGCCAACGGCATGCTGGCGCACGCCGACGAGACCGACGATTCCCACGCGCCGGCGATGATGCACCCCGGCTGCGTCGTCGTGCCGGCGGCGCTGGCCATGGCCGAGACCGGCCGCCGCAACGGCGAATCGCTGTTGCGCGCGGTGACGCTCGGCTACGACATCGCCGCGCGGCTCAACCTGTCGCTTCACGGCGCCGACTTTCGCGCGGTCGGGCACCTGACGCACGCCTTCGGCCCGTTGTTCGGCGCCACGGCGGCCGCCGCGGCGCTGGCGAGGCTCGGCCCGGACGAGGTGCGGTACGCGCTGTCCTATGCCGCGCAACAGACGTCCGGCCTGTCCACTTACATGCGCGACGTCGATCACATCGAGAAAGCGTTCGAATTCGGCGGCATGGCGGCGCGCAACGGCGTGTCGGCCGTGACCATGGTGATGGCCGGTTGTACCGGCGTCGACGACGTGTTCTCCGGCGAGCGCAACTTCTTCGTGGCCTTCGACGAGTCCGGCCGTATCGGCAAGCCGCCGCGCCCGGCGGAGCTCGTGCGCGCCCTGGGCGCGGACTACGAGATCATGAACACCAACATCAAGCGCTGGTCGGTGGGCTCGCCGATCCAGGCGCCGCTCGATTCGCTGCTCGAACTGATCCGGCGGCACGGCGTGAAAGCGGGCCAGGTCGAAAAAGCGACCGTGCGCGTGTCTCAGACGGGCGCCAATACCGTCGACAACCGCGAGATGCCCGACATCTGCATGCAGCACATGTGCGCGGTCATGCTGATGGACGGCATCGTGACGTTCGAGTCCTCGCACGACGAGAAGCGCATGCGCGACCCGAAGACGCTGGCGGTTCGCCGGCGCGTCGAATTGATCGGGGAGGCGTCATTGCAGAAACTCCTGCCGCAGCGCCACGGCATCGTCGAACTCGACATGAAGGACGGCCGCAAACTGCGCCATCACACCCAGGCGGTGCGCGGCACGGCGGGCAACCCGATGACGCGGCCCGAGGTCGACGAGAAGTGCTACCACCTCATGGCGCCGGTGATCGGCGCCCGCCGGTCGCGTCAGTTGTGCGACTCGATCTGGCACATCGAGCGCGTCAAGGACGTGAGGCAACTGCGCCCGCTGCTCCGGGTTTGAATCGCAGCTGGCGGGCGATGAGGTTTCCGGCGAATGCCGGGGAATCCTTCCGACTTCCGCCTTTCGACTTTCGCCTTCAGGCCGCCGTCAGGCGGCCTTTGCGTGCGCCTCCGCCAGCCCCGGCATCTTGAAGCCCAGCTTGTCGAGGTCGTCGATGACCTTCTTCGCCTGCGCGGCGGTGAGCTCGGTCAGCGGCGGGCGCACGGTGGTCCACGCGGGGTCGCCCGCGTAGTGCGCGACGACCTGCTTCAGCGCCGGGATCATGACGTACTGCCCGGTGGCCTTGCGGGTCGCGTTGAGGGCTTCCTGCTGGGCGTCGGCGTCGGCGTTCTTCCACTCGCGGTAGAGCTTGTCGATCGCCGCGGGGTTGACGTTGGCGGTGGCGGAGATGCAGCCGGCGCCGCCGTTCCGCAGGCCGGCCAGCAGGAACGATTCGCTGCCCGGGAAGATGTCGAAGCCGGACTTCGCAAAGGCGTCGAGGAAGACTTTGGTGTTGTTCCAGTCGCCGGAGCTGTCCTTCATGCCGGCGATCGCGTTGGGATATTTCTTCAGCAGCCGCTCGACCAGGCCCGGCGTGATGCCGACCACGGCGACGGGGGGGATGTGGTAGAGGTAGATCTTCAGGCGCGCGTCGCCGACGCGCTCGACGACTTCGGAGAAATTGCGGTAGAGGCCTTCCTCGGTCACGTCCTTGTAGTAGAACGGCGGCAGCATCAGCACGCCGGCGCAGCCGGCTTTCACCGCGTGCTCGGTCAGCCGCACGGTGTCGGTCAGCGCGCAGCAGCCGGTGCCGGGCATCATGCGCGCGGGGTCCACGTCGGCGGCGAGCAGCGCGTCGAGCAGCGCGATGCGCTCGTTGACCGACAGCGAGTTGGCCTCGCTGTTGGTGCCGAACACCGCGAGCCCGCAGTTCTGCGAGATCAGCCAGCGGCAGTGCGCGATGAAGCGGCGGGGGTCCGGGCTCAGGTCCTTGCCGAACGGGGTGACGACGGGGGAAAGCACGCCACGGATGCGCTGCGGTGATTTCATGATGGTCCTCCAGATCGGGAACGGCGGCGGCCCGGATGAGCCGCGGGTAAACCTGCGCCCGCAGAATAGCATAGGGCAATAACGGAATGAAGCGCGGAAACGGGCGCGGGAAAAAGCGCGGAAAAAAGCGGCGCGGGAAGTTGTAACCGGGCGGCGCGTTTGCTAGGCTTCAAGCCCCCACGGATCTGATCCCCTCATGACGACACTGAAAATACTGGGCGCCGGGCCGGTGAAGCGCGGCGTGACGAAGCTGGCGGCGGAGTTCGAGAAGCGTTCGGGTCACAAGGTTGCCGTCGAGTTCATCGGCGCGCCGGGGGTGAGCGAGCGCGTGCTGGCGGGTGAGGCCATCGACGTGGCGGTCGTGCCGCAGTCGGCGATGGACGAATTCGAGAAACAGGGCAAGGTCGTGGCCGGCACGCGCGGCATGATGGGACGCTCGCGCATGGGCGTGGCGATGAAAAAAGGCGCGCCGGTCCCGGACCTGTCCACTGCCGACGCGTTCAGGCGCGCCATGCTCGAAGCCGATGGCATCGCCGTCAACGTCGCTTCCAGCGGCGTCTACATGGTCAAGCTGCTCGAGAAGCTCGGCATCGGCGAGGCGACGAAGGACAAGGTCGTCAGGCTGGGAGACGCCGTGAAGGTGATGGAACACGTCGCCGGTTCCCCGGCGCGCATCATCGGCGCGGGCCAGCTGGCCGAGATCAGCGAGCTCGTCGACAAGGGCGTGGCTATTGCGCTGGCGGCGCCGCTGCCTGACGCGATCCAGAACGTGACGGCCTATAATGCCGCGGTCACGGCGGCGAGCCGCGAGCCGGCGGCGGCGGGCGAACTGGCCCGGTTTCTCGCCGCGCCCGAGGCCAGGGCGGTTTTCGCGGCGACGGGCATCGATTGATCGAGAAGAGGGGATGAATGAATATGGTTCGCATCATGATGGTAATAACCGCTTTCCTGCTGGCGGGGACGCTGCATGCGGCCGAGATCACGGTCCTGTCCGGGGGCGCGATCGAGCCCGGTCTGAAGGCGGCCGCGGCGGCGTTCGAGAAGGCGACCGGTCACACGGTGAAGATCACGTTCAACACCACGCCGCAGATGCTGAAGCGCGTCGAAGGCGGCGACACCTTCGACGTGGTGATCGCCCCGCCGGGCGCGGTGAAGAAATTCGCCGGCAAGGTGGACGAGGGCGGCGTCAACGTGGGGCGCGTCGGCTCCGGCGTGACGGTGCGCCCCGGCGCCCCGGTGCCGGCCATCGCGACCGGCGAGGACGTGAAGAGGGCGGTGCTCGAGGCAGAATCCATCGTCTTCAACACGGCATCCACCGGCATCTACTTCGAGAACCTGCTGAAGAAGTGGGGCATCTTCGACGAGGTGAAAGGCAAGAGCGTGCGCTACACCACCGGCGCCGAGGTGATGAAGCACGTGTTGAAGGGCAAGGGCCGCGAAGTCGGCTTCGGCCCGATCACCGAGATCCTGCTCGAGAAGGAGCATGGACTGATCCTCGTCGGCCCGTTCCCGGCGGAGATCCAGAACTACACGTCGTATGTCGCGGTGCCGATGAGCGCCGGCAGGCAGAAGGACGTCGCCCAGGCGTTCGTCGCGTTCCTCGGCGGGCCGGTGGGCAAACCTTTGTTCGTGAA
>CAZOQY010000054.1:5460-13901 GCA_964581835.1 uncultured Streptomycetaceae bacterium
CCCAGGCGTTCGTCGCGTTCCTCGGCGGGCCGGTGGGCAAACCTTTGTTCGTGAAGGCAGGAATCGAGTAGTCTCGATTCCTGATAATAAAACGCCGGTTCTGGGGTTCATTTCAGAAATCACGGCGCATACTGCAAAGGTCAATCGTGTGATGAATAGGGTCTTATGAAGCCATGTCAAAGAACGAACTAAGAGTGATTTCTGCGGGTGCGGTGAAAACCGGCGTCGCGCAGGTTGTGAAGGAATTCGAGCGGGCGACGGGGACGCGGGTCACCGTCGAGTTCAACACCGCGCCGGAGCTGAAGAAGCGCGTCGCGGCGGGGGATGGCGCAGACGTGATCGTGGCGCCGCCGGCGGCGATGGACGAGTTCCAGAAGCTCGGGAAGATTGCTGGCGACAGCCGCGGCTTCATCGGGCGCTCGCGCATGGGGGTGGTGATCCACGCGGAAGCGCAGGCGCCCGACCTCTCGGACGGCGCGGCGTTCAAGCGCGCCCTCGCCGCGGCCAGCGCGGTCGTGCACAACAAGGCTTCCAGCGGCATCTACGCGGCGAAGATGCTGGAGAAGATCGGGCTCAAGGATGCGCTCGGGGCGAAGGTGGTCGTGGTGGAAACCGGCTCGGCGGTGATGAAGACCGTCGCCGAGAAGGGGCCCGGCGCCATCGGCCTCGCGCAGATCTCGGAAGTCATGGTGATGATCGAGAAAGGCTGCCGGGTGAAGCTCGCCGCGCCGCTGCCGGACGAAGTGCAGAACGTGACGAGCTACGAGGCGGCCGCGGCGGCGGGCGCACCGGATGCGGCGCGCCAGCTCGCGGCCAGCCTGGCGTCGGATGCGGCGAAGAAGATATTCGCGGCAAGCGGCATCAGCTAGCAACTTGTCGGGCTTTCGCTGTTCCGACAAGTTGCTAAAACACCAGGTCCGACAGGCTCCAGTGTCAACTAGTTGACCGCCGCCGCGTCCACGGGACGCTAGATTGTGTCCGTCCCGGTTTTTCCCGGCGCACGATGGAGTAGGATTCATGGCGTGGCGGCACCCGTCGCGCGCGTCCCGAACGACCCTTTCATGTCCAAAGCCCACCTGCGGCGGGTTCATCCCGCCCCCGACGACAGCCGCAAGCGCGCTGGCGCGACGGCCGCTCATGGCCATCTGGATCTGATAGCAGCCATTCCGGTCGAGTACCGCGACGCGGTGCTCGAGCAGTGCACGGTCAGGCGCTACCGCAAGGGGGAGACGGTGTGGTCGCAGGGCGATGCCGTGCACGCGCTGGCCTTCCTCGCGGATGGCAAGGTGTTTTCCCTGTTTCACGGCGCGAACGGCCGGAGCGGCGCGATCAACTTCTGGTCGTCCGGCGACATACTCGGCGCCGAGCTGATCGCGGGCGAGGTGAGCACCCGCCAGACCTCGTTGCGTTGCCTGGAGGACGCGACGATCTATTTTCTGGAATGGCCGAAGTTCGAGGCCGTCGTGAAGCGTTTTCCCGAGGTCGCCTACGCCGTGATCACGGCATTGTCGGTGCGGCTGCGCTGGGCGATCCGGCTGGTTCACATCCTGCAGACACAGACCGCGTTCAACCGCGTCGGCAGCGTGCTGCTGGCGCTGGCGGAGCGTTTCCCGCTGGAGACGCCCGGGGGCACCATGATCGATCTCGACATCACGCACGAGGACCTCGGCGCGATCGTCGGCGTCTCGCGCCAGTTCATGACCGTGACGCTGCACGAGCTCGAGCATCGCGGGCTCATCAGCAATGCCCGCCGGCGCATCACGCTGACCGACGTGGAACGGCTGCGCGTGCTGACCCAGGCGCACTGAGCCGGGCGGACTGCTGGCCGGGAGAACCTCCGTGACCATCATCGATTTTCGCGTGCGCCCGCCGTCGAGGGGATTTCTCGGCATGATCATGTACACGGCGCCCGAGCGCCGCAACCAGTACACGCGGCAGCTCGGTCTCGAGCCGGCGCCCTCGGCGCAGGCGCGCTCGATGGACATGCTGATCGCAGAAATGGACCGCGCGGGCGTCGGCATCGGCGTCGTGCAGGCGCGAATCTCGGGTTTTTTCGGCTCGGTGAGCAACGACGACATCGCCGCCATCGTTCGCGACCATCCCGGGCGCTTCGTCGGCATCGCGGCCGTCAATCCCGCCGACCGGCGGGCGGCGATCGCCGAGATCGACCGCATGATGGCCGCCGGCTTCAGGGGCGTCAACATCGAGCCCGGCGCCTACCCGGTGCCGATCTATCCCGACGACCGTCGCCTCTATCCCATCTACGCGCACTGCGAGGACCGCGACATCCCGGTGATCATCATGGCCGGCGGCAATGCCGGCCCCGATCTGTCCTATTCTTTTCCCGTGCACGTCGACCGGGTGGCGGGCGACTTTCCGAAAATGAAAATCGTCGTGTCGCACGGCGGCTGGCCGTGGGTGAGCGAGATCCTGCACGTCGCATTTCGCCGCGAGAACATCTACATCTCGCCGGACATGTACCTGCACGAAGCGCCCGGCTGGGAGGAGTACCTCAAGGCGGCCAGCGGCTTTCTGGCCGACCGATTTTTGTACGCGAGCTGCTATCCGCTGGCCCCGGTGCAGGAATATGCCGAGTGGTTCCAGCGCCTGCCGCTCAAGCCGGAAACCCGCGAGCGGGTGCTGTGGAAGAATGCCGCGGCGTTGCTGGGCCTGGACGCCTGACCGGCCGCGCGCCGGCCGCAACGAATATCAGAAAGGAACCGGCATGTCGAAGATAGCGATGATCGGAGTGGGCGCGATGGGCGAGCCCATCGCCGCCAATTTTCTCAGGAAGGGGATGGCGGTTACCGTCGTGACGAGCCGCCGGGCGGGCGTGGAGGACCGCCTGAAGGCGCTCGGCGCCGCGATCGCGGCGACGCCGGCGGAAGCCGCGGCCGGTTGCGACGCGATCGTTCTCAGCCTCCCCACCTCACGGGAAGTCGAGGCGGCGCTGTTCGGCGACGGCGGCGCTGCCGCCAGGGCCGAGGCCGGCACGCTGGTCATCGACTGCACCACCGGCAACCCGCCTGACACCGAGCGCATCGCCGCGAGGCTGCGCCAGAAGAACATCGGTTTCGTCGCGGCGGGCATGACGCGCGGCGTGGCGGGCGCGAAGCAGGGCAAGCTCGCGTTCTTCATCGGCGGCGACCAGGCCGACGTCGAAAGGGCGAAGGCCGTTCTCCAGGCGACGGGCGACACCTTCATCGAGTTCGCCAGCGCCGCGCAGGCGCATGCCGCCAAGCTGATCAGCAACGTGCTGAGCTACGCGGCGGTCGCGCTCGTCAACGAGGCATTGATGCTGGGCGCGAAGAGCGGGGTCGACCTGCCGACGCTGTACCGCGCGCTGTCCGAGGGCGCGCCGAGCAAGGCGCTGGAAGCGTTCGGCTCGCGCATCGTCGCGCGCGAATACGATCCGCCGCGCGTCACCGTGGACCATGCCTGCGACGACCTGGTCCTGGCGGACCGGCTCGCGGCGGGCGGTGGCACGTCGCTGTCCATGCTGGCCGCTGCCCACGACATTTACCGCCGGTCGAGCAAGAATGGAAGCGGCGAGCGCGACGTGTCGATCCTGGGCGAGTCCTGGCGCGCGGGAGGCAAGGCATGAAGGTCATCGATTTTCGCCTGCGCCCGCCGTTGAAGGGCTACCTGAACACCATCATGTATTCCCAGGCCGCGCGCCGCGACCGCATCACCGGCTATCACGGCCTGAAGCCCGCCCGCTCGGCGCAGGAGCAGTCGATCGACCTGCTGCTGAAGGAGATGGACGAGGCGGGCGTGACCCACGGTGTCGCCATGGGGCGCTACTCCGGCCCCTACGGCACGGTCAGCAACGAAGACGTGGCCGCGATCGTCAGGGAGTATCGCGGCCGCTTCATCGGCGTCGCTTCGATCGATCCGTCCGATCGCAGGAAAGCGATCGCCCAGATCGAGGCGGCGAAAGCCGCGGGACTGATCGGCGTCAACCTGGAGCCGGGCGCCTATCCCCAGCCGCTGTACGCGGACGACCGCCGCCTGTACCCGATCTACGCGTACTGCGAGGACAACAACATCCCGGTCGTGATGATGGCGGGCGGCAGCGCCGGGCCCGACCTGAGCTACACGGTGCCGGTGCACGTCGACCGCGTCGCCGGCGACTTTCCGAAGATGAAGCTCGCCATCTCCCACGGCGGCTGGCCGTGGGTGAGCGAAATCCTGCACGTCGCGTTCCGGCGGGAGAACGTGTATCTCTCGCCCGACCAGTACCTGTGCGGGATGCCGGGGCACGACGAGTACGTCCGCGCCGCGAACGGCTACCTCGCGGACCGCTTTCTCTACGCGAGTTCCTACCCGTTCACCTGCGCGAAGGCCTACCTCGCGTGGTTTCGCGCGCTGCCGATCCGGCCGGAGGTGATGGAAAAGCTGCTCTACCGCAACGCGGCGGCTTTCCTCGATCTCGCGTAACGCGCGCTCAGTTCGCCGTGGCGCCCGAAGCCTTGACGATTTTGGCCCACGTGTCGATCTCCTCGCGCACGAAGCGGCCGAATTCGTCGGGGCCCATGCCGGAGGGCTCCGCACCCACCGTGGCAAGGCGCTGCACGATGCTGGCATCCTTCAGGGAAGCGGTGAGTTCCGCGTGCAGCCGCTTGATGATGGGGGCGGGCAGCGCGGACGGCCCGAAGACGCCGTACCACGAAGTCACGCTGTAGTTCGCCACGCCGCCTTCCTGCACCGTCGGTATGTCGGGCAGCGTCGCGACGCGCGCCGAGCTGGTCACCGCGATGGCGCGCAGCTTGCCGGCCTGCACCATCGCCATGGCGGACGGCAGCCCCATCGACGCCACGTGCAGGTGGCCGGCCACGAGGTCGATCACGACCGGCCCGGCGCCCTTGTAGGGGATGTGCACCATCTTCACCTTGCCGAGCACGTTCAGCAGTTCCATCGACAGGTGGTTCGGTGAACCCGTGTTGGCGCCGAAGTTGAGCTGGCCGGGACGCGACTTCGCCAGCGCCAGCAGTTCCTTGACCGATTTCACCGGCAGCGACGGATGCACGGCGATGACGCTGGGAAACAGCGCCAGCAGCGTGATCGGCGCGAGATCCTTCGCCATGTCGTACGGCACTTTCTTGAACAGGCTCATGCCGATCGCCTGGGGGATGCCGGCGGTGGCCAGCGTATAGCCATCCGGCGCGCTCTTGGCGACGAAGTCGGCGCCGATATGCCCGCCGCCCCCGGCGCGGTTCTCGACGACCACGGGCTGTCCCATGCGCTCGTTCAGCTTCTGGCCCATCAGCCGCGCCAGCAGGTCGGTGGAGCCGCCGGGCGCGAACGGCACGATCATCCGGATCGGCTTGGCGGGGTATTCCTGCGCCATGGCGGGCAGCGCCAGCGCGGGCAGGAGCAGGGCGAGCGTACAGGTGTGTCGCATGGTGAGCCTCCTCATCATTGAACGGACAGCGACCGTAGTTTACCGCCGGCGCCCGTTTTGGGCATCGCCCCTTTTTTTCAAAAATCTGCTAGCGGTTGACCACGTTCTGCAACGGCTCGCCGTTCGCGAAACGGTCGATGTTCGCGCGCACGGCCATGGACATGCGGTTGATCGCTTCCGAGGATTCCGCGCCGATGTGCGGCGTAATGAACACCCGCGGATCCTGGAGCAGGGGGTCGGCCGGGTCCGCGGGTTCCTTCCAGTAGACATCGGCGCCGAAGCCCGCGATGCGGTTCTCCGCCAGCGCCTTCAGCAAAGCTTCGCGGTTGACGTTGGGGCCGCGCGACACGTTCACCAGCATGGCGCCGGGCTTCATCGCCCGGAATTGCGCCTCGCCGATCAGGTCGAAGGTCTCCGGGTTGAGCGGAATGGCGAGGATCGTGAAATCGGAGATCGCGAGCGCTTCGTTGAGCCGCTCGATGGGCCAGGTCTTTTCGATGCCCGAAGCGGAGACGTCGTCGCCTCCCGCCCGCTTGCGCACGCCGATCACCTTCATGCCGAAGCCCTTCGCCATCTTTGCCAGCGCCTGACCGATCTTGCCGACGCCAACGAGGCACAGGGTCTTCGATTCCATTTCGACGCAGAGCACCTTGCCCAATGCGGCTTCGCGTATCGAGCGCTGGGTTTCGTGAACCTTCTTGGCGAGGCACATCATGATGTGAAACGCCGTTTCGGCCACCGAGGCATGGTTCTGGCCTTGCGTCACCGCGACCGGGATGCCGAGCGCCGCAGCCGCCTTGGCGTCCGTCGCGTCGTACGAGACGCCGTGGTGCTGGACGAGCTTCAGCCGCTTCGCCGTCGCCAGCAGTTCCGCGTCGACGATGTGGAAATGGAAGCCCTTGTTCTGGGCGACGAGGATGTCGGCGGACGGCAGCGCGCGGGCGAGCTGGTCCCGGTTCTGGCAGACCGTGAGGGGCAGGTAAGGTTTCAGCGCGTTCTGCAGGGAATCGATGCTGATCGGCGCGCTGCAAAGAATGGCGATATTCATTTCTCTGGTATCCACAATTGACCGGTGAGTCTAGTCACGCTCCCGGGCCTGGTCTGTCAAGTATCGGACACTGCCGGCTTGCTACCCGGGCATACAATCGGCCGAAACGCAGGGAGGGGGGCAATGCGCATCACGATGAAATGCATGATATCGCTTGTGGCGGCGGTCGCAGCCGTGTTCGCCGCTGCGCCCGCTCTGGCGCAGGCGCCCGGCGGTGAAGCGTACCCGGTCCGCCCGGTGCGCTTCGTCGTGCCGTTCGCTCCGGGCGGCGCGGTGGACATACTGAGCCGCGCCGTGGGAACGAAGCTCTCCGCGATGTGGGGGCAGCAGGTGGTCATCGACAACCGGGCTGGCGCGGGCGGTAACATCGGCGCCGAACTGGCGGCGCGCGCGACGCCCGATGGTTACACGGTGCTCCTGGGTGACGCGGCCCATGCCAACGCGGTGACCCTCTACCGCAAGCTTTCCTACGACTTCGTGAAGGACTTCGAGCCGGTGACACTGGCCGCGATAACGCCGCTCGTGGTGGTCGCGCATCCTTCGCTGCCGGCGAAGGACATCGCCGGGTTGATCCGACTCGCGCGCACCGCGAAGGATCCGATCGTGCTCGGCACCGGCGGCAACGGCAGTGCGACCCACCTGGGCGCGGAGCTGCTCATGTCCACGGCGAAGATCCGGTTCGTCAAGGTTCCCTACAAGAGCGTTCCGCCCGCGCTGCCGGATCTCATCAGCGGCCAGCTCGCGCTGATGTTTCTGCCGGCTCCGGTGGCGATGCAGCACGTCAAGGCGGAGAGAATCAGGGCGCTCGCGGTGACGAGCGCGCAGCGCTCCGCGGCCTATCCCGGCGTGCCGGCGGTGGCGGAGACGCTGCCTGGGTTCGAGGCGAACACCTGGTACGGCATGATGGTTCCGACCGGGACCCCGCGCGGCATCGTCGATCGGCTGCACCGCGACATCACGGCGGTGCTGAAGATGCCCGACGTGAGCGAGCGCCTGACGGGGCTGGGCAGCCGCCTGGTCGCCGGCACGCCCGACGAGTTCCGCGCCCACATCCGCAGCGAGATCGACAAGTGGGGCAAGGTCATCCGTGCTGCGGGCGTCACGGTGGAGTGAGTGCTCAATAAAATGAGCGCCAGTAAAAAACGGGGCCGCGGCCCCGTTTTTTGTTCGCGCGCGGCGATTACTTCCTGTTGAACTCCAGGATGTCGAAGCCGGTGTAGCGGTCCACCAGGTAGATCAGGCCGCGATCGTCTACGTCCACGTCGTTCGACTGTGGCGCAACGCGGCCTGCGGCGGGCTCGGGTATGAAGTAGCCGACTTCCTCGGGCGCGGACGGATCGGCGACGTCGACGATGCGCAGCCCCCCTGCGAACCAGGCGCAGTACATCAGCGTGTCGCCGCCCTTCATGTGTTCCTGGAACTGGTGCGCGCCGAAGCGGCCCGGCGCGGCGCGGCTCCACGGCGAATCGAGCTCGCTCACCTCGTAGATCGACAGCGGCTTGATGTTCTTGAGATCGGTGATGTCGAACGTCCACATGCAGCCGTGCGGACGGCCCCGGCGCTTCGCCATTTCCGCCGCGCTGTCGGCGTGATCTTCCTCGTCGATGGCGACCGCGATGCGCTTGCCGTCGATCATCCTGGGCAGGCCCATGAAGGTATGCGACGGCTCGGGGAAGGGAGGGTGATAGTTGTAGGCGCCGGTGGTCACCGGCTTGCGGATGTCGGTGACGTCGATCACGCGCACGCCGCCGTGCCAGACGCCCGCGAACAACTCGTTGCCGACCCGCACCGTGTGGTGCAGGCGGTGCTGGCGGCCGGACCAGGTCGGTTTTTCGCCGCCCGCCAGGTGCTGTCCCGGCAGCCACCAGCGCGACACCTCTTCCGGCTTCGCCGGGTTGCGCAGGTCGTAGATCACCAGGATGTTGCCGATGTAGCCGGGCATCTCGGTCGAGATGTAGGCGTAGTTCGCGTCCATGTCGAAGCGGTGGA
>CAZOQY010000055.1:0-7771 GCA_964581835.1 uncultured Streptomycetaceae bacterium
AACGCCTTCTCGGGCTCGAGCAGCTCCGGCTCGGCGCCATGAGCAGGCACGGTAACGATTGCCAGCAGCGCCAGCAGGAGCCCCGCCACTTGCGCGGACAGGTTTCGTGACGATCGCGTCGTTATTGCCGTCGCCATTACTTGTCCTTTTTCGCGTTCCCTTCGACCTCGAAGAAAGTATAGGAAAGGGTAATGGTGCCTATTTCCTGCGGCAGGCCGGGTTCGATCGCGAACACGACCGGCATGGTTCGGGACTCGCCGGGCGCCAGCGTCTGCTGGGTGAAACAGAAGCAGTCGAGCTTCTTAAAGTAGCGACCGGCGACCTGCGGTCCGTAGCTGGGAATAGCCTGCCCGGTCACTGAACGGTCGGATCGGTTGCGCACCTCGTAAGTGACCTGCGTCAGCGCGCCAGGATTGACGCGCACGCTTTTTTCGACCGGCGTAAAGCTCCACGGCAGGTCGCTGCGGAGATTGGCGTCGAACTCGATCGTGAGCGTCCGACTGGCGTCCACTTGAGTATTCGTCACGGTGTCGGCCTTGACGATGCTGTTAAGCCCGAGCGCGTCGCAGACGGCGCGGTAGAACGGAACCATCGCGTAACCGAAGCCGAACATCAGAACGGCAGCGACCAGCAGCTTGGCCAGCATCTGCCGGTTGATGTGGACGTTGTCGTTGTTCGTCATGAGAAAATCCTTGACCTTGAAGCGACTGCAGGGTGTGAACTGGACGGCACCAATTCGTTCATCCCGAAGTCCGTTCCCGTGAGTAAAAACCTCAAAACGGCGCTGTTGCTCGCCACAATCGCGTTGACCACTTTTTTCGTCGTGATCGCCAAGTACTGGCTGTTGAACGGATGAGGGCGATGTGCTCCATCGACCCTGAAGCGCGGTCCGTTCGGGCGTAAGCGCGTTCCCGTCATTCCCGGCATCAGAATCATCTCGTCCCAAGCGGGCGAACATGCAGTTCGATCCTGCGTTCTCCGGCACGCTCGAGCCGCAGCGTCACCGGAATCGCCTCGCCCACCTTGAACGGGCGGTTGAGGTTCACGAACATGAGATGGGTTTCGCCCGGCCGGAGTTCCAGGGCCCCCCCGGCGGGCAGGGGGATATTTTTCAACTCGCGCATCTTCATGATCCCGCCTTCCATGCTCATCGAGTGCATTTCGACGCGCTCCGAAACGGGGGAACTCGCGCCGACCAGTCGGTCGGCCCCCGGCCCCGTGTTACGTATTACGAGGTAGCCCCCGGCGACTCGGGCGGCAGGCGGCGTCGCGTGTGCCCAGAGGTTCTCCATCTGAATTTGTGCCAACGCTGCGGGGGAATACAGAATGAGCGCCGTCAGCAGTTTTCTCAAAGCCACTCCTTTTCAATAGTGTTGTACGGGATAACCGGGGCCCTAGCCCGTTTTTTCGGGCGTCGCCCTGTCGCCACCGGCCGGCAGGAAGCTCGCAAGGATCAGCAGGGCCGCCCCCGTCGTGATCGCGATATCGGCGATATTGAACGCTGGCCAGTGCCAGCCACGCCAGTGGAAGTCGAGGTAGTCCACGACGAAGCCGCGCGCGATGCGGTCCGACACATTGCCCAGCGCACCGCCCAGGACGAGTGTGTAGGCGGCCGCTTCCAGGCGACTCAGGCTGTTACGCCACAACAACCAGGCAAGGAAGAGAGAAACGCCGGCCCCAAGCGCGGTCAATGCGTAGCGTTGCCAGCCGCCGGCGTCGGCGAGCAGGCTGAAAGCCGCGCCCGTATTCCAGACGTGCACCAGGTTGAAAAAGGAGGTGACGGCATGGCTCGCGCCGTAAGGCATGGACATGTAGATGACCTGCTTGACGGCCTGGTCCGTAGCAAGAATCAGCATTACAGCAGGCAGCCAGGGCAGCCACGCGCGGCTGGTGTCGGCGTTTTTGTCCGCATGCCGTACTTCGGAAAGGCGGGTCATCCGCGCCGGCTCCATCACGAGTCCGGCAGCAGGGCGTGCAAATCGGCCGCCCAGTCCTCGCCGCTGAAATCGTGGGGTACGAGCAGGCGCGCGCGTCCCCGGCGGTCGAATACGAACGAGGCGGCCGTGTGGTCTACCGTGTAATAACCGGCGTCGTTCGGCTGGTTGCGGCTGACGAACGCCTTGAACTCGCCGGCCACCTGCTCGAGCTGTTCCCCGGTCGGAACGAGTCCGATGAAGCGCGGGTCGAACGAGGGCACGTATTTCGCGACGACCTCCCGCGTGTCGCGCGGCGGGTCAACGGTGATCATCAATACCTGGACCGCGCCCGCATCTTTTCCCAGACGCTTCATCGCCTCCGACAGCTTGTAGAGCGTGGTGGGGCAGACGTCGGGGCAACTGGTGAAACCGAAAAACACGACGACGAGCTTGCCGCGGAAATCAGCGAGACGCCGTATGTTGCCTTGATGGTCGGACAGCTCGAAGTCGCCGCGGATCGGCCCGTTGGTGATGTCCGTGGATTTGAACCGCCTGGCGGGCGGGTCGGAGCAGGCCGCCAGGGCCAGAGGCAGACACAGCATGGCAAGTGTGAACATCCGGCGTGGCGCGGGAATCATTTTCATGGGGCGGGCGCGGTGTCAGTTTTCGCCATAGTCCTTGATCCACCGGGCAAGCAGCGTAAGCTCGCTGGGCTTGGTTTCGAGCACGGTTTCCGCCACCCGTCTGATTTCCCGCGACCGCACCGTGCCGCTGGCGAACTCGGCCAGTTCGATCTTCGCGGCCGTCAGACGGCTCAGCCCGCTCAGGTAGTGGCGGTCCGTGGCAGCGCCGAACATTCTTTGCAGATCCGGCATCCTCGACTCGAAGTGGAAATCGGGCTTGGTGCCCTTGGCATGCCGTGCTTGAAGCTTACGAAACTTCGCGATCTCATCGCGATGATTGGACGCCACGCGCATGGCGTAATCACGCACCTTCTTGTTGTGCGCACGTGTCTTCGCGATGAGCGAGGCGTCGAGCGATTCCTCGTAGAGGGCGATCAACGCGGCAAGGAAGTCGGCATCGCTTGCCAGTACGAAGGGGTGGCTCGTGTCGTGGGTTTCCTGTGGCCGGGCGGTGGCCGGCTTGCCGTCCGACGTCGCGAAAGCGGCCGCCGGGCAGCCGAGCAGAAGAAGAAAGACGGATACTGTCGCGCGCATGCTATTGGCCGCCTTCATCGAGCAGTGCGCGCAGGTCGTCGGGAGCCGGCATGGGTTTCATGGCGCCGACGTTAGCGCGACCGGTGTTGCCGGCGGGAATCCAGATGCGCGAGAACAAGGCCGCGGCGAAGATGCGCGCAATCTGACCGGAAACCTCTTGCCAGTCCCGGATCGTGGTGCCCAGTCGCAGCATCAGCCAATGCACGCGGACGTGGCGAAACGTATGACGCTGCGCGAGGATGTGAGCTCGGGCGAGATGATGAAACGCAAGGTCGTGATCGAATGCTTCGCGCGCCGAGCTCGCCGCGTCAAGCTCGAACTCGTAGGCGGCTTTCAGGGCGTCGATCATGACGATGGGAATGGGGAATTGCCCGTGTCGGTCTTGCCGCGCAGCAGCCGCATGCCGTTGAGCACCACGATCAGGCTCGCTCCCATGTCGGCGAAGACGGCAAGCCACAGGCTCGCGTAACCGGTGAAAGTCAGGGCAAAGAAAACCGCCTTGGTGCCGATGGCAAAGACGATGTTCTGCCAGAGCACGTCCGACGTGCGCCGGGACAGCTGCACGAACTCGGGAAGCTTGCGCAGGTCGTCGTCCATCAGCGCGACATCCGCAGTTTCGATGGCGGTGTCGGTCCCGGCCGCCCCCATGGCGAAACCGATGCTCGATTTCGCGAGAGCAGGGGCGTCGTTTACGCCGTCGCCCACCATGCCGACGGGGCCGCGGTCGAGCAGCGCGGTGATCGCCGCCAGCTTGTCCTCGGGCAGGAGCTCCGCGCGCACCTCGGCGATGCCGACCTGGCTCGCGATGGCACGGGCGGTCCTCGCATTGTCGCCGGTCAGCATGACCGGGGCCACGCCCAGCGCCTTCAGCATGGTCACGGCCTGCCTGCTGGACGACCGGACGGTGTCGGCCACCGCGAATACGGCCAGCACGGCTCCCCCGCCAGACAGAACCATTGCCGTCTTGGCCTCTATCTCGAGACGGTCCAGCGTACGCTCCAGTTCGGGCGTGCATACGCCAAGCTCTTCGGCTAGGCGATGGTTGCCGACGTAATAAGTCTTGCCGTCCAGATCGCCCTTGATACCACGGCCGGTAATCGCCTCGAATTTACTGACGTTCGCGTCGAGTCGCTTGCCGTAACCCGAGACGATCGCGGCCGCCACGGGATGCTCGGAATTCGCTTCGAGGTGCGCCGCGATGCGCAATGCCTCATCCCGCGTCGTGGCGCCGATCGGTATGACGTTGGTCAGGGCCGGCTTGCCGTGCGTGATCGTTCCCGTCTTGTCCAGGGCGACGGACTTCAGCAGGCGACCTTGTTCGAGATAAAGCCCCCCCTTGATCAGTATGCCGCGCCGCGCCGCCGCCGCCAGTCCGCTGACCACCGTAACCGGCGTGGATATCACCAGCGCGCACGGGCAGGCGATGACCAGCAGCACCAGAGCCCGGTAGGTCCAGTCGTACCAGGGCTCGCCGAACAGGAATGGCGGGACGAGGGCGACCCCTATCGCGAAGACGAACACGATAGGGGTGTAAACGCGGGCGAACCGGTCGACGAACCTTTGGGTAGGCGCGCGCAACGCCTGGGCGTCCTGCACCGATCGGGCGATGCGATCGAGCGTGGTCTGGCCCTTGGGCGCGCTGACCGTGAATTCGAACGTGCCACGCTCGTTGATGGTGCCGGCGAACACGTGATCGCCGGGCCGCTTGTCCACCGGCATGCTTTCGCCGGTTATCGGCGCCTGATTCACCGATGACCTGCCCGATTCGACCACACCATCCAGTGCGATCCGTTCTCCGGGCTTGATGCGCACGATCGCCCCCAGCGGGACCGATTCGGCTCGCGTTTCGAGCCATGAACCATCGGCTTGCCGGATGAAGGCCGTTTCCGGCGCCAGCGCTATCAGACCGCGAATCGCGTTGCGTGCCCGGTCCAGGCTCAGCGCTTCGATCATTTCGGCCAGCCCGAACAGCCAGATCACCACGGCGGCTTCCGGCCATTCGCCGATCAATATCGCGCCGATGACGGCCACCGCCATGAGCAGGTTGATGTTCAGCGAGAAGGTTCGTAGCGCGATCCAGCCCTTCTTCAGTGTTTCCAGACCGCCCGCCAGTATGGCGATGACGACCAGTGCTGCCACGGGCGCCGATGTTTCGTTGCTGGTCGCGTACGCCACTGCTTCCGACCCGATCGCCGCCGCGCCAGCGATAATCGTGAGTATCCATTGTTTTTTCGAAACGGCGGGGGTCGTATCCGTGGACCGTTCGGCGGGCGCAGACGTGGATGACTGGAGCTGGGGCACCATGCCGACGGACGCGATCGCGTTCGCGATGGGTTCCAGGTCGGCCAGGTCGTGCTCGACCCGGAGGGTCCGTTCCAGCAGATTGAAGTCCAGTCTCTGCACGCCGGATACGCCTCCCAACGCTTTGCGAAGCAGTGCTTCCTCGGTCGGGCAATCCATTTTCTCGATACGGTACAGCGTGGCTGCCCGGCCTGCCGGTGATGTGCCCGGCGCGGGTGTGGCGGGAGTGGGCCCGGTGCAGCAGGCTGGATGGCTATCGGCCATGATGAACTTTCAGGATGTCGGGCTTGCCTATTTGAAACCCTATATCTACTATAGGGTCAAGCAACCGGAGCCGGGGGTGAGCCCATGAGCGAAACGTTGAAGATCGGCGAGCTGGCCAGGCGCTCGGGTTGTCCCGTCGAGACCATCCGCTATTACGAGCGCGAGGACTTGCTGCAGGCGCCGCTGAGAAGTTCGGGTAATTACCGGATTTACGGCGAGAGGCACGTCGAGCGGCTGCTTTTCATCCGGTATTGCCGCCACCTCGACATGACGCTCGGCGAGGTCAGGCGCCTGCTCAGGTTCTGCGACTCGCCGCAGGAGAGCTGTTTCGAGGTCAACGCGCTTCTCGACGAGCACATCGGGCACGTCGCCGAGCGCGTGGCCGAACTGCAGGTGCTGGAGAAGCGGCTCAAGCAACTGCGCCGCCTGTGCAGGCAGGCGCAGTCTTCCAAGGATTGCGGGATACTGAACGAACTCGCGCACGCCTCCGCGGATGACTCGCGGAGAAGCCACGCGACGGGCCATGTGCGCGGGGCGCATGGGCGGGTTTCGGCGGGGAAAGACGGCGGTCGCCCGGGCTGATATAGGCCACGCGGAACATGAGCGAATCAGATCCGGCCGATCGCGCAGCGATCGAGCGCAATGTCCGTCAGGTGGTCGGGATCGCGGCGCTACGGCGCATCCGCAAGATCGTCGATCAATATCAGGCTGAAGAAGCCGGGGAGCGAAGGCTGGTGCCTTGGGTGCTCTGGCTCGGCGCCGTGCTCGCGGTGGTCATCGGATTATTTTTTTATTTTCATCTGTCGCATTGATCGTCTGCCAGGCAGGTGCGAAAGCCCACGAAGATATCGCTGCGATCCGGCGTGTAGAAGTTCCGCCAGGTATTGCGGATGAGGCGGCGGGGCGTGGCGAAACTGCCGCCGCGCAGTACCTTGTGGGTGCCGAACCACGGCTCGGAATATTCCCGGTAGGGGTCGGCGACGAAGCCGGGATAGGACTCGAACGGGCTGGCCGTCCATTCCCAGACGTTACCGATCAACTGCCGGCATCCCGATGCAGAGTCACCATCGGGGTGGTTTGTTACTCCAGTGATCCCCGCGCCCTCCAGGTTCGCGTGAGCGGGGGCGGGGAATCGATCGCCCCATGGATAGCGGCGTTTCCGCTGGGCGCGGGGATCCCGGTGGTCGGTATCCAGCGACGCCGCATGTTCCCATTCCGCTTCCGTTGGCAGCCGGCGCCCCGCGTAGCGGCAGTAAGCCTGCGCTTCGTGCCAGCCGACGTGAACGACCGGCTCGCCCGGGTGCAGCGGCACGACACGATCGAACCGGCGCTGCGCCCACTCGCCATCGCGCCGGGTCCAGTAGCCCGGCGCCACCAGGTTCTCGCGCGACTTCCAGGCCCAGCCGTCCTCGCTCCACCATTCCCGGCGCGAATAGCCGCCCGCATCCACGAAATCGGCGTATTCGCTGTTGGTGACGGGCGCGCGGGCGATGCGAAACGGCGCGATCCGGACTTCGTGCGCCCACTTTTCATTATCGAAAACGAAATCCCCGCCTTCCGATGCTCCCAGCAGGAATGTTCCGCCGGGAAGTTCCGCGTCCCCGGAAACAGCCATGCCGGTAGCGGCGGGGATTTCGTAATGGGGCAAAGGATCTTCGTATCCCAGCGTCTGCCGGGTGTAGTGAAAAGCCTCTGTATGCATATCTTCATGGAAAATCGCGAGCTGGGCGAAGTACGCCAGTTCGCGATTTTCCGGCTCGCGCTCGAGCCGTCGCTGCACGCGTTCCAGGACATTGTCGAGATAGGCGCGCGTTGCCTTCAGGTCGGGCAGCGGCAGGTTCCAGCGCGTGTCGTGGGCGACCTTCGCGGAGTCGTAGAGCGCGTCGGCGCCCGGCCGGATGGAATCCGGCATGCCGGGGACGCTGCGGCGCAGGCACCAGTATTCCTGGAACCAGGCGACGTGGCCCAGTTCCCACAGCGGCGGGTTGACGATGGCGAGTTTTGGCCCGAGCAGGCGGTCGCCGTCGAGGCCGGCGGTGATGCGCGCGAGGCGCTCGCGACTGGCGGCGAGGT
>CAZOQY010000055.1:7871-13834 GCA_964581835.1 uncultured Streptomycetaceae bacterium
GTCGCGTTTCTCGCGTCCGGCCTCACGTTCTTCTCCGGCTTCGGCCTCGGCACGCTGCTGCTGCCTGCGTTCGCCGTGTTCTTCGCGATCGAGAAGGCGGTCGCGCTGACGGCGGTGGTGCATTTTCTCAACGGGGTGTTCAAGCTGTTCCTCGTGTGGCGGCATATCGACCGGGGCGTGGTGATCCGCTTCGGTGTGCCGGCCATCGTCGGCGCGTTTGCCGGCGCGTGGCTGCTGACGTGGCTTGCCGCCGGCGATTCGCTGTTCAGCTATTCCCTTTTCGGCCGTGCCGTCGAGGTGGTTCCGGCGAAACTCATCGTCGGCCTTTTGCTGCTCTTTTTCGCCTGTGCCGAGGCGCTGCCCGTGTTCCGCCGGATTTCGTTTCCTGCGAAATATCAGCCGCTGGGCGGCGTGCTGAGTGGATTCTTCGGCGGCCTCGCCGGCATGCAGGGCGCGCTGCGCTCGGCGTTCCTGGTGAAGGCCGGGCTCGCGAAAGAGGCCTACGTCGCGACCGGGGCGGCGATTGCCTTCCTGATCGACGTGTCCCGTCTAACCGTCTATTCCCGGCTGATCCTGGAGCAGCGGACGGACCTGGACTACGGGCTGCTGGCCGCCGCGGTTGTCGCGGCCTTGCTGGGGTCGGTCCTCGGCAACCACTATCTGTCCAAAGCCACGATGCGCGGCATGCAGGCGCTCGTGGCGGTCCTGCTGTTCGCGGTCGCGCTGGGGTTGATTAGCGGCCTTCTATAGTGGTTTCTCCGGCATGAAAATCGCCATCGCCGTCCCTTCCTCGGCAATCTCGCGCAGCGGCAACCACCACACGGCCGCGCGCTGGGCGGGTTTCCTGCGCGGGCTCGGACATCGCGTGCGCATCGTCAAGGAATGGCGGAGCGGCCAGGACGACCTGCTGCTCGCGCTGCATGCGCGCAAGAGTGCCACGTCCATCCGGCGATTCTCCGACAAGCGGCCCGCCGCGCCCATCGTCCTCGCGCTGACCGGCACGGACCTCTACCGCGACATCAGGACCGATGCCGAGGCCCGGCAGTCGCTGGGATTGGCCAGCCGGCTCATCGTGCTGCAGGAGGAGGGGCTGCGGGAGCTGAGCCCGTTCCTCAGAGGCAAGACCCGCGTCGTCCATCAGTCATCGGACACGGGCTTGCGCCACGCGCCGGAGAAGTCGTGCTTCCGCGTCGCGGTCGTCGGCCACCTGAGGGAAGAAAAGGACCCGTTTCGCGCGGTCATGGCGCTGCGCCGCATCCCGCGCGAAGTCCCGGTCGAGGTGCTGCAGCTCGGCGCCGCGTTGAACCGCGAAATGCGGACGCGTGCGCGGGGCTGGGCGAAGATCGAGCGCCGCTACCGCTGGCCCGGCAGCGTGCCGCATGCGGCGGCGTTGCGCAGCCTGGCGTCCAGCCACGTGCTGGTGGTGAGTTCCGAGATGGAAGGCGGCGCCAACGTCATCTGCGAGGCAGCGAGGATCGGCGTGCCGGTGCTCGCCTCGAAGGTACCGGGCAACGTCGGCATGCTGGGCCGCGGCTACCCCGGCTATTTCCCGCTGCGCGACGAAAAGACGCTTGCCCGGCTGATCGAGCGCTGCCGGACCGATCGGGATTTCTACGCGAAGCTGCGGCGCGCGCTGCTGGCGAGGCAAAGTCTGTTCTCGCCGGCATCCGAGCGCGCGGCGCTGAAGCGATCGCTGCAGGGATTGCGGTAGCGAACGCAGTGTCAGTGCGAATGTCGGTGATGGATATCCGGGAAATGAGGGTGCTTGTGCACGATGCCAGCGTGGCTGTGCCGATGGTCGTGCGGTTTGTCGGCGTCCCAATCGAAATCGTGAGCATGCTGGTGATGCTCGTCATGAACATGACGATGGGCATGCTCCATCGGAGCATGCCCATGTTCGTGCTCATGGTGCTCCGTCAGGTGCAGCCAGACGCCCAGGGCCATGAGCGCCGCCGCCAGCCAGAATGGCGGCGAAGTTGATTCGCCGAGCAGGACCAGCGCCACTGCCGCCCCAATGAACGGGGCCGTGGAAAAGTAGGCGCCGGTGCGGGCTGTCCCCAGCCCCCTTAGCGCCAGCACGAACAAAACGAGACTGATGCCGTAGCCGAACAGGCCGACGGCCATGGTGGCAAGCGTTGCGGTCATGCTCTGCAACGTCGCGCCCAGTGAAAAAGCGAGCAGGGTATTGACCGTTCCTGCCAGCAAGCCCTTGGTGCTCGCGATGAAAACCGCGTCCGAAGCCGACACCTTGCGCGTCAGATTGTTGTCGATGGCCCAGCACAGGCAGGCGGTTGCAACCATGATCGGACCGAACCAGGCAGATTCGCCGCCCCCCTCGGCCGGCCATGACAAAACGACGCCGCCGGCAACGATGGCCATCATGCCCAGCACAATGCGCCTGTCGGCACTTTCCCTGAACACGATCCACGCAATGACCGCCGTCAGGACTGCTTCCAGATTCAGCAACAGGGAAGCCGTCGAACCGCTGATGCTCATCAAGCCGTAGAGCAAGGCAACCGGTCCCAGCACGCCACCAAACAGGATCGCGCCCAGCAGCCAGGGCCACTCCGAACGGGCAATGCCGGAGGATTTCCAACCCCGATCGCGGACCAGGCGAAAGAGGGCAAGGCCCATTCCGCTGCCGAGATAAAGCAGGCCTGCAAGCATCGCCGGCGACGATTCGCCGAGCAGCAGCTTTGCGAAAGCCGTGCTTGCTCCGAACAGGGCCGCGGCGAGGAGCGCGTGAACCACGCTCTTGTTCATCATCTTGCTGGCTATGTTAGGCGCTATACATCGTTTCTTCCCGGGAAAGAAACCCCGCCCTTTGACCGGATGGGGTTGTCCGAATTCAGAGCACCCGCTTGATCTGTTCGTAGTCGCCGCTGGTTATCAGGGTTATCGTGACCTCGGCGCCGGAACGGTTGCGCCAGAACCAGCCGTGAGAGCCATCGAAGGCTGCTTGCAGCGCACCAGCGTCACCAGCGGAGTTCCGGCCCTTGCCATAACCGTGATAAAAGCCTTTCGGCGCATTGACCGGATCTCCGTGCGCATCGTAGTTGACCGTTCCCCCCTGCGCCGTCCATTCGTAGCGCACAGTAGCGTCTTTGCGCATGGTGAGCTTGATTTCCGCTGCCTGCCCGGGTTTGAGCCGAACCGTCATGGTGTGTTGCCGGGCGGATGGCGTTCCTTTGGCAGGCGTTGCTTGTGGCGTTGATGCGGCCGGCTTTGCAGGCGCAGCAGGCGCTGCTTTCTCCGCTTTGGCCTCGGCCGATAATGCCGCCTTGATCTCGCCCATCTGGGTGAGGCCGAGTGCGCGACCTATGCCGGTGGGGTCGATGCCATATTCCGATGGTAGAACAGTCGTGACGAGCAGTGCGCCCGCGATCAGCGCGGCCATGGCGGTGGAACGCAGCAATTTGCGCGTGCTCGGCAGTTCGGCGCGCGTGGGAAGGTCGGTGTTGTACATGTTGATGAATGCTCCGTGGAAGTCAGGAAACGAACAGGCCGGTGAGCTGATAGCCGGTCAGCATGAATCCGCCGCACATCATGGCCACATTGGCGGTGTAGGCGTGCCTGAAGAAGCCGGCGCTACGTCGCCAGTAACCCATTGCGATCAGGATTGCTCCCAGCGCAAGCAGCTGGCCAATCTCGACGCCAACGTTGAAAGCCAGCAGGTTGGGCAGGAGGCCGTCGCGCGATATCTCGTACTCCTGGACCTTCGTCGCGAGGCCGAAACCGTGGAACAGGCCGAAAATCAGGGTCGTGGCCCTGGTGTCGGGCTGCACGCCAAACCAGCGCTGATAGGCGCCCAGGTTATCGAGCGCCTTGTACACCACCGACAGGCCGATGATCGCGTCGATCAAATAGGCGTTAACGTTCACGCCGGCGTAGACGCCGTACAGCATCGTGACCGAATGCCCGACCGCGAACAGGCTGACGTAGAGTGCGATGTCTTTCAGCTTGTAGAGAAAGAAGATCACGCCGGCCAGAAACAGCAGATGGTCGTAACCGGTCACCATGTGTTTCGCGCCAAGATAGGTAAAGGGCATCAGGTGCGTGCCCGTGATCTCCTGGATATAGCCTTTGTCCCCTCCGGCCACGCCGTGAGCATGAGCGGCAGAGGTGGCGAGCAGGTAGAGCAGCGCGCCGATGAGGACGCGCAGGTACGGGCTTACGCGAGGCAGCCGTACGAACCACCTCCGCCCTGGTAGCAGTAGAGTCATGATTGCTCCTGATGGATCGAGTCACGGGTCGAGTCATCTTTGAAAGCGACCGACCGGTTGCGTCAAGACATCAGGAGGGGTTCTGGCGGGCGCTCGAAGGAGAAACGGAGATCGGTGTATGCCAGCGCTCGTGATGCTTTGCTCCAGATGTCCGGTAACCGCATCAGCGAGTGGACATTGCTTCGCGGCAAACTGGATGCGTCATGGCTATGATCTGCGATGTGGCCTTCGTGCTGATGCCCTGCGCTGTTGTCGCCGGATTGCGGATCGTCATGGCTGTGGCCATGATCGCCAGATTGCGCTGCCTGGGGCGGCGCATCGTAATGCCCGGACCAGCTTGCCGGGTAGTGCGAGGTCGAAGACAGGCTCGCATGGGCCATCACCCCGTATAAAAACGCAACCAGCACGGCCAGCAGTTTCGTCGGGAAAGCGGGGAGACGACCAGGACCTCGATGCACGATAAGGCGGATCATTCGATAGCGCATACCCGCGCAATGATACAGCCTCCTGGAGATGGCCGCCTGGACTCCGTGCCAGATGCAACAGCGCAAGTCATCAAGACGCCTCAGGCTTCCGGAGCGCACGCGCCTTGAGAGGTTTGCGTTCTGCGACGTAGCAGCAGGTAGGCTGCGGGAATCACGAACATCGAGAGCAGCGGGGCGGTGATCATGCCGCCGATCATCGGCGCGGCGATGCGCTGCATGATCTCGGCGCCGGTGCCGTCCGACCACATGATCGGGGCGAGGCCGGCGACGATGACGGCGACCGTCATCGCCTTCGGGCGCACGCGCTGCACCGCGCCTTCGTCTATCGCCGCCAGCAGCGTGTCCGGTCCCGGGGTCGCGCCGGCCGCGGCCCGCCGCTCGACCGCCTGCTTGAGGTAGATCAGCATGATGACCCCGAACTCGGCGGCCAGCCCGGCGAGCGCGATGAAACCGACGCCGCTCGCCACCGACAGGTTGTGCCCGAGCAGATAAAGGGTCCATATCCCGCCGACGAGGGCGAAAGGCAGGGTGAGCATGATGAGCGCGGCCTCGTCGAAGCGGCGGAAGGTGAGGTAGAGCAGCACGAAGATGATTGCCAGCACGAACGGGACCACGACCGAGAGCCGCTTCGCCGCCCGCTCCACGTATTCGAACTGCCCGGACCATTGCACCGAGATGCCCGGCGGCAGCTTCACGGCCTGCGCGACCGCGCGCCTGGCGTCATTGACGACCGAGACGAGATCGCGACCGCGGATGTCCACGTAGATCCAGGACGACAGCCGCGCGTTCTCGCTCTTCAAAGAAGGCGGCCCGTCGCTGATGCCGACCGCTGCGACCGCGGATAGTTGAATTTGCGCGCCGGCTTCCGTCACGATCGACAGTTGACGCAGTTTTTCCACCGAATCGCGCAGCTCGCGCGGATAGCGCACGTTGATCGGGAAGCGGCGCCGGCCCTCGATGGTTTCGCCGATGTTTTCCCCGCCGATGGCCGCCGACACCACCGACTGGACGTCGGAGACGTTGAGGCCGTAGCGAGCCGCCGCCGCGCGGTCCACGCGCACGTCGATGTAGCGTCCGCCCGTCAGGCGCTCGGCGAGCGCCGAGGTGACGCCCGGCACGTCCTTCACCGCGCGCTCGATCTCGCCCGCCACGCGCTCGATTTCCGCGAGGTCGCTGCCCGCCACCTTGATGCCGAGCGGACTCTTGATGCCGGTGGCGAGCATGTCGATGCGGTTGCGGATCGGCGGTATCCAGA
>CAZOQY010000056.1:0-13811 GCA_964581835.1 uncultured Streptomycetaceae bacterium
ACCATCGCGTCCTGGGCGCCGGCGTATGCCGAGTACGATTTCCAGAACGTCGCCGGCATCGCCGCGCTGTTGACGATGTGAAGCAGCGCAACCGTGATGATGAAGGCGCCGAAAAACCAGTTGGCGACGTAGATGTGCTGGATGCGCCGCTTCCAGAGCGTGCCGAAGAACACCACCGCGTACGACACCCATACCAGCGCGATCAGGATGTCGATCGGCCACTCCAGCTCCGCGTATTCCTTCGAGGTGGTGATGCCGAGC
This sequence comes from uncultured Streptomycetaceae bacterium, assembly GCA_964581835.1. Lineage (GTDB taxonomy): Bacteria > Pseudomonadota > Gammaproteobacteria > Burkholderiales > SG8-41 > SG8-41. The sequence continues at coordinate 262 of CAZOQY010000056.1, forward strand.
GGCAGCGTAATCGCCGCCAGCACGATCACCGCCTGCCAGCCCCAGAAGGTGAAGGCCGCGAGCCTGTCGCAGAACAGCCGCGCGTGACAGGTCCGCTGCACCACGTAATAGGAAGTGGCGAACAGCGCGCACCCGCCGAAAGCGAAGATGACCGCGTTGGTGTGCAGCGGGCGCAGCCGCCCGTACGAAAGCCAGGGCAGGCCGAAGTTCAACTCGGGCCAGATCAGCTGGGCGGCGATGATGACGCCGACCAGCATGCCGACCACGCCCCAGACGATGGTCATCAGGGCGAACTGCCGCACCACTTTGTAATTGTAGGTTTGCTCTCCCTGCATTGCCGCCACCCGCGCTTTACATGAGTTGCAGGGATGATAAGGAGCGGGAGCGGGGGCGATTTTGATCTATATCAACCTCCACTTACACCCGGTGATCTATGGTCGTTGCGATACCTGCCAATGGGGCGATCTCGCATGAAGACGATCACGGACCGCATCGACGACACGACCCGCATTCCCCCGGAATACCTGAAATCCGCCCCGCCCGCGCCGAAGAGCGTGAAGATCGAGATCTCGCCGCGCTGCAATTACCGCTGTGGTTTCTGCGCCCTGCGCACCCGGGAAACGCAGCCCAGATGGGACATGGACTTCGGCCTGTTCAAGCGCATCACGCGCGAGATGCGCGATGCGGGCGTCGAGGAGATCGGCGTGTTCTACCTGGGCGAATCGTTCATGAACCCGCGCCTGCTGGTCGACTGCATCGCATACCTCAAGCGCGAGATCGGCATGCCCTACGTGTTTCTCACCTCCAACGCCTCGATGTCGTTCCCGGAGGCGGTCGAGGCATGCATGAAGGCCGGGCTCGACTCGCTCAAGTGGTCGGTGAACGCGGCCGACGAGAAGCAGTTCCAGAAGATCATGGGCGTCGCGCCCAGGCTGTTCCGGCGCGCGCTCGACAACATCCGGGCTGCCTGGGAGGCGCGGCGCGCGGGCGGCTACCGGACCGGTCTTTACGCCTCCTCGATCCGTTACGACGGCGAGCAGCAGCAGAAAATGGAACGACTGCTGGCCGGCCGGGTGCTGCCGTACGTGGACCAGCATTACTGGCTGCCGCTCTACTCCATGGGCGCCTTCGCCACCCAGCGCGAGGAGCAGCTGGGCTACCGCCCCACCGCCGGCAACCAGGGACGGATTGGCGCGCTGCGCGAACCCCTGCCGTGCTGGTCCGCCTTCACGGAAGGGCACGTGACCGCCGAAGGCAATCTCTCGGCGTGCTGCTTCGATGCCACCGCCCACTGGACCATGGGCGATCTCAACCGCCAGTCCTTCATGGAAGCCTGGAACTCCGAGGCGTTCGTAAAGCTGCGCGCCGCCCACCTGAAAAAGGATGTCTCCGGCACGGTGTGCGAGAAATGCCTCGCCTACCAATGACTCGTCCCGCCGCGGCTTGATCTGAATCAATACGCCGGCCCCGCGCCGGCATAGATTGCCGGTAACGCTCTCTTTCAAAGGATCCAGGCCATGTTCAGGAACATCCTCGTCCCCATCGACGGCTCGCCTCTCGCCAACAAGGCCATCAAGGGCGCGGTCAGGCTCGCCAGCGAACAGAAGGCGCGCGTGACGGCCCTCTACGTCGCCCCGCCCTACAACCCCAGGGTCGGCGAGGACATCGCCGTGGCCCATTTCGTTTCGCCGCAGGCGCATGCGGACCGGGCGCGCGTTGCCGCGCGCCAGCACTTCAAGGCCGTGGAAAAAGCCGCGGCCGCCGCCGGGGTGCGATGCGACTCCATGCTGGCCTTCAACGATTTTCCCTTCGAGGAAATCATCCGCACGGCGGCCCGGAAGAAATGCGACCTCATCTGCATGGCTTCCCACGGGCGGCGCGGCATCGCGCGCCTGCTGCTCGGCAGCGAGACCAGCAAGGTGCTCGCGCACAGCAAGGTGCCGGTGCTGGTGGTGCGCTAGCCATGTTCCGGAACATCCTGATCCCCACCGACGGTTCGACGATGTCGCGGCGCGCGATCCGGCACGCCGTGCGCCTTGCCCGGGAACAGAAAGCGCGCGTGACCGGCTTCTACGTCGGCCCGGCGTGGGAACCGGACATGTACGCTTACGACAGGGACGCGCAGCCGGGATTCATTTCGCCCGGGCAGCACGCCGCGCACGTAAAAAAAGCCGCCGAGCGCCATCTCGCCGTGGTGCGTCGGGCCGCGGCCGCGGCGCGCGTGCCGTGCCGGTGCGACTGGGTCGAAGGCGTCTTCCCTTACCTCGAGATCATCAAGGCAGCGCGGCGCAACCGCTGCGACCTGATCGTCATGGCCTCGCACGGCCGGCGGGGAATCTCCCGCCTGCTGCTCGGCAGCCAGGCCGGCATGGTGCTCGCTCACAGCAAGCTGCCGGTGCTGATCTGCCGTTAGGATTTCGTCGCGCTCTGCCACGACGAAATCCTTGGAAATGGAAATGGATGTACGGAGTTCTTCCATTCAGGCGCCCCTGGATCAGGGACGCTTGAGGCAGCACGCTTCCACAAATCAGTCCGCCGACTTCCATAAGGAATTCGTCGGGGCAAAGCCCGACGAAATCCTCACCAGTGCCCCACCATCTCCCTCAGGCGCTGGACTTCCCTGATCTCGATATCGCGCTGCTGCACGCCGATCAGGCCTTCGCGCTGGAACCGCGAAAAGAGCCGGCTCACCGTCTCCAGCGTCAGGCCGAGGTAGTTGCCGATCTCCTCGCGTGTCATGCGCAGCACGAAGCGGCTGGCGGAAAAACCCAGGCGCTGGTGACGCCGCGACAGCGACAACAGAAAGGCGGCGAGCCGCTGCTCCGCCGTCATGCTGCCCAGCAGGAGCATCAGCCCCTGGTCGCGGGAAATATCGCCGGATACGAGGCGCAACAACTGGTGCTGCAGGGCCGGCATCGCCATCGCCATCTGCTCCAGTTGCGCGAACGGAATGGCGCAGACCTCGCTGTCTTCCAGCGCCACCGCGTTGTAGCCATGGCGGCCGCCGCTGATGGCCTCCAGCCCCAGCAACTCTCCCGGCAGGTGGAAACCGGTGATCTTCTCGTCGCCCTGGCGCGAGACGCCCACCGTCTTGAACGCGCCGCTGTGCACCGCGTACAACGACCCGAACGCATCGCCGGCGTGGTAGAGCGAGGCGCCGCGCGCCACGCGCCGCTTGGCGGTGGCAATCTGGTCGAAGCGGTCAATCTCGGAGGCGCCCAGATCGCACGGCAGGCACACGCCCTTCAGGCAGCACGTGGAGCAGGCCACCGGCGCGCTCGCCGGCGCCGCGAGCCGGATGACGGTGGCGCTGCGCGCCTTCCCGGGCAGGGACGGGTTCGATCGGGTCAACGCAACGGTCTGCATCATGACGTCCTCCTTGTTGACTTTGCCTGCCGGATGGACAGGGCCTTACCGCGGGCCGGTCTCGCCCCGCATACCGGCCAGGATCCCGGGTATGCGCTCGAAATCGGACGACTTGTCGAGAAAGAATTCGGCGCCGGCATCGGCGCTGGCTTTCAGGTGCTGCGGCGAAACGTAGTTGCTGAGCACGATCGCCCGCATCGCCGGCATCGTCTTCCGGATCTCGTTCAGCACGTCGATGCCGCTGCCGGTATCGTCCGCGAGCTTGATGTCGAGTATGGCGACGTCGGGAGCGGTGCGGGTAATGCCGGCGACGGCCCTGTCGTAGGTCGCCGCCTCGCCGACCACTTCCATGTCGTCGACCTCGCGGATCATCTCCACCAGGCGCTCCCGGACGGCTACGGAATCCTCCACCACGAAGACTTTCATGTCGTCTTCCGCCTGGTTGTTGGTGTGCATGGCCCGCAGTATGCGAGCGCGGTCACGGCCGCACTATCGGCGCGGAGCCGAAAAACGCCGTAGGAAAGGAAGCGGGAACGGGGTAGGAAACGTCCTACCCATCATGGAAATGCGTGATGAGTGACGGGACGCGTGATGAGAGCCAACTGCCTGGAACCCGAAGCCTTCCCGCGGGGCGGGAGCCCCCGTCACCCGTCACCCGTCACCCGTCACCCGTCACTTGGACGAGCCGGGCGGTTCGTCCAGCAGCTTGTGCTCGATCGCGTAGCGGATCAGGTCGGCCTGGCTGGCGCAGCCCATCTTTTCCAGGATGCGGGTCTTGTGGGTGCTGACGGTTTTCACCGACAACGAAAGCCGCTTCGCGATCTCGCCCACCGCCGCTCCGCCGGCGATCAGCTGGAACACCTGGAACTCGCGGTCGGAGAGACGGGTGTGCGGCAATGCGTCGGCGCCGCGGCCGGCATCGAGCGCAAGACGCTCGGCCGTCTCGGGGCTGACGTAGGCGCCGCCGGCGGCGATGCGCCGTATCGCGGCCACCAGCTCGTCGGCCGCGCTGTCCTTGCTGAGGTATCCCGACGCGCCGGCACGGATGGCCCGCACCGCGTACTGCGCCTCGCTATGCATGCTCAGTATCAGGATCCGCAGCCTCGGCTTCTCGGCCTTGACCAGCTTGACCAGCTCGATGCCGTTCCTGCCCGGCATCGACATGTCGAGCACCGCGAGATCGAAATCCTGCTCGCGCACGCGCGCCAGCGCCTCCTGGCCGTTCGCGGCCTCGGCCACGACCTCGATGTCGCCGGTGTCGGCCAGGATCTCCCTCAACCCGGCCCTGACGACGGCGTGATCGTCGGCCAGCAGCACCCTGATCATGCCTTTCCCTCCCTGCGGTAACGCGCGGTGGGTATCGCCACTTCGACCAGCGTCCCGCCCGGCCCGAGCCGGGCGATGCGCGCGGTCCCGCCCAGCGTGCGGGCCCGCTCCCGGATTCCGAGGACCCCGTACGATTTCTTCTCCGCCGCGGCTTCCGGGTCGTATCCCCTGCCGTTGTCGCGAACCTCGAGGACGATTTTACCGTCGCCGACCCGCAGCCCGACCGCGACCTGCGTCGCCTGCGCGTGGCGCGCCACGTTGGTCAGCGCCTCCTGCGCAATGCGGTAGAGTCCGCTCGCGAGCGGCTCTCGAAAATCCAGCTCGCCGGCGTCGGCGTCGAGGCTCACGACGATTCCCGTCCGCTCCGACAGATCATGCAGCAGGTGCTCCATCGCGGCGACCAGTCCGAGGTCGTCGAGCATGACGGGGCGCAGGTCGGCCGCGATGCGGCGCACCGCCGCCACCGTGGTATCCACCAGCCCTTTCATCTTTTCGGTCTTTTGAACGAGATTTGACTGCTCGGGCGGCAGCCGGGACGACAGCCAGGCCACGTCCATCTTGAGCGCGGTCAGCCACTGCGCCAGCTCGTCGTGCAACTCGCGGGCGATACGCAGACGCTCGGCCTCGCGCACGTCGTGCATGGCGCCCGAGAGCTCGCGCAGTTCCTGATACGAGCGCTCCAGCGCGACTTCCGCCGCCTTGCGCTCGGTCACGTCGCGCAGAATGACCGTGTAGAACTTCCGCCCCCCGGCCGTGGTCTGGGAAATCGAGGCATCGATCGGAAACTCCTCGCCGTCGGCGCGCAGGCCGGCCAGGGCAAGGCGCGCGCCCATCATCCGGGTAGTCACGCCGGTTTTCCCGAAACGCTCGATATGCCCGCGGTGGGCCTCCCGGAAACGCGCCGGGATGAACCGCTCGAGCGGGCCGCCGATGGCCCTGGCGGCCGTGCAGCGAAAGATCTTTTCCGCGGCCGCATTGAACAGCACGATCTTGTGCCGATGGTCGATGGTGATGACCGCGTCCATGGCCGACGCGACGATCGCGTCGAGCGGGAAGCGCCTGGTCGAGCGGGCGGGAGCGGCGGCGGATCGCCGTTTTTTCTTGCGTGAAATCACCGCTCCAGTATACCGAACGCCCGGCCCGCCGCGCCGCGAGACGGGGCCGGAGCCGGGACGACGACGCCCCCGTCCCTCACTGGCCGTTGCCGCGCTGCCCCGGTATCAGCCGTCCCCGCGCCAGGTGCTCGTGCAGTTCGGACGCCGGTAGATTCGCGTAATCCTTCGCCAGTTCCTTCAGGTCGATTCCCCGGTGCAGGGCGGCGCGCAACATCTCCCGCAAGAGCCCGAGCAGCCGCGGCTCGGCAACCAGGATGACGGTGCCCTGTTTCCATTCCGCGGCGATCGCCGCCGCCTGGCGCGCGATCTCCCTGCCGAAGCGCCGGTCGAGCTCGACGCGGTGCCGCTCCCGCTGCGCCTCGACCGGGTGAACCGGCCCGGCGCCGCGATTGCTGTTGGTCTCGGTGCGCGTCTTTCCGCTCGCGCTCTGCCCGAGCGCCCTGAGATCCGTTTCGTTGCCCAGCATCGCCCGCTCGACCAGCCTCGCCCTTACGCGCGGCGCGTCGGATTCCTCGACACCGTAAAAGCGCGCGGTGCGGGAATCGGCGACGACGATGCAGGTTCTATTCACCCTCCGCCTCCTTTCGGGGAAAGCATACGAACCGGCGAAAAATTGAGCTTGATCTGGATCAAGACGGCGGTGCATCCGGGGATTAAAGTGGGCGCACAATCCGACTGAAAGGAGCACACCATGTACAGGAAAATCCTCGTCCCCGTCGACGGCAGCCAGACCGCCTCGGCCGGCCTGCGCGAAGCGATCCGGCTGGTCTCGGGCAACAAGGGCGCGACGATACGGCTGCTGCACGTCATGAACCCGCTGCCCGCCCTGCAGGGCATGGAGGTCGCCATCACCCAGCAGGTCTTCGACAACCTGGAAGCATTCGGCCGGAAGGTCCTCCGCAACGCGGCGGCCCTGGCCGAACGGCAGGGCATCCGCGCGCAGACCGTTTTCCTGGAGCGCTACCAGGGCGGCGCGGCCGACGCGATCGTCGCGGAGGCGCGGAAGTGCAAGGCCGACGTGATCGTGATGGGCACGCACGGCCGGCGCGGCCTGACCCGCGTCGTGATGGGCAGCGACGCCGAGTCCGTCGTTCGCACGGCGCCGGTGCCGGTGCTGCTGGTCAAGGCAGCGCGTTAGCAGGGCTGCGACTTAGAGAATCGAAAAGCGGCGGCAGCTCATCGCCTGCCGGACGCGGCCCACCGCCAGCGCCCCGGCCGCCTCGCGCGGCAGCACGCCGTCCGATTTCGACGCGCGCAGCACCGCGTCGGTGTTGGCGCGGATGCGCTCCGCGATCGCCTCGAAAGCCGCCGCCTGCGTCGCGCCGGCATATTCCATGGCGGCGCAGATCACGCCGCCCGCGTTGGCGATGAAGTCGGGCACGACCACCACGCCCCTGCCGGCCAGCGCGGCTTCCGCACCCGGCGTCACCGCGATATTGGCGCCCTGCAGCACGAGCCGCGTCCGCAGCCGTCCCGCATTGTCTTCCCGCACCACGTCGGGACGCGCCGCGGGAATCCAGATGTCGCATTCGATGCCGAGCACGGCGTCGCGGTCGAACTTCCCGCCGCCCGTCGCGTCGGTCACGCCGCGCCCCGCCTCTTTCAGCCGGATGAGCGCGTCCACGTCGAGACCGTTGCCGTCGGCAAGCGTGCCCGTCGTGTCGGACACGCCCACCAGCTTCGCGCCGCGCTCGGCGAGAAAGCGTGCGGCGTGCCTGCCGACCGCGCCGAAGCCCTGGATGACGACGCGCGCGCCCGCGAGCGAAATCCCGGCATACGGCGCCGCTGCTTCCGCGCAGTACGCGAGTCCCCAGCCGGTCGCGCCGAGTTCGTCGAGCGGCAGTCCGCCGATGGCGGCCGGCAGGCCGACCGCGCGCCCGATCTCGTCTTTCACCCAGGCCATGCAGGTCTCGTCGGTGCCCATGTCGGGGCCGAAGATGTAGTCGGTCTCGTTGCGCAAGGCGTGGGCGAACGCGCGGATCAGGCGTTCCTTGCCCTCGCGCGGCATGCGCGGGTCGCCCCACAGCACCGACTTGCCTCCGCCGTGCGCGAGGCCCGCGGCGGCGTTCTTCAGCGTCATCGCGCGCGCGAGGCGCGCGCATTCTTCCACTGACACGTCGGGCGCCATGCGCAACCCGCCGATCGACGGCCCGCAGGCCACGTTGTCCACGACCAGCGCGGCCTTCAACCCGAGGCCGGGCTCAGAAACCTGGATGATCTTGGCCGGGCCGAGATCGTCAACTGGCCGAAAATCCTGCGCCATATCGTTCGGTCCGGGCGTTACAGGGACGGCGTGCCGGGATGCGCGTGACCGCGCTCGTGGCGACCCTGGCACGCCAGGCAGCGCGTCGCGGCGGGTTGCACCCGCAGCCGCTCGTAAGCGATGGGCTCGCCGCAATCGGCGCAGGCGCCGAAGTCATCGCGGCCCATCCGCGCCAGCGCGCCCTCGACTTCCCGCAACTCGCGCACGTCGCGGTCCACGTCGGCCAGTTCCAGATCCTCCAGCATGTTGGCGACCGACTCGTCGCCGGCGTCGGACACCATGCCGGCCATGTCCTTGTGATGCGCCGCCCCCGACTTGAGCAGGCCCTCGCGTATTTCCTCGCGGAGAACGCGCCGGCGTTCGCGCAGCAAATTTCCGATCTGCGTGGTTTGTTCCCGGCTCAGGTAGCTCATGGGCGCCTTCTTTTCGACCCGGTTGCGCGGGCCGCGCCCGCAGTTCCGCCATGCTAGCCGGACGTGCGCCGCACCGGTTGATGCAGATCAAACGCGCGCCGCCGCGACGCCGTCGATCGGCTCAAGCAATGCGAAATCGCGGATCATGCATAAGCCGCGCCTGGAAAACAGCGCCCGGCTCGCCGCCACGCGCGTTACGTGCGCCCCCTTGATCGCCAGGCAATCGGTCACGCGCAGCGTCGGGCGCGGACGGGTTTGCCGGGCCATGCATGGATTGTAAACGCTGTTCGTTTGACTTTAATCAATAGGGCACGCGGCCAAACCTTTCATACTTTCACGGTCCGCAACCACCCACGCGGCCTTACTCACCGCTCAGCGCCCGCAATGCCCGAATCCGTCATGCCGTGCTGGAGCCTGCGCGGACGCCCCCTCCTTCCCGTCGTGCAGGGCGGCATGGGCATCGGCATTTCGGCGCACCGGCTTGCCGGCGCCGTCGCGGCGCTCGGCGCGCTCGGCACCCTATCCAGCGTGGAGCTGCGCCACCATCATGCCGACCTCATGGAGCAGGCGCGGGATTGCCGCGACCAGGGCGTTCTCGATGCGCTCAACCTGATCGCGCTCGACCGCGAGATCCGCATGGCGCTCGCCGCCGCCGGGGGGCGCGGCGCGATCGCCGTCAACGTGATGAAGGCGGTCTCGGCGCACGCCCTCTACGTGCGGCAGTCGTGCGAGAGCGGCGCGCACGCCATCGTGATGGGCGCCGGCCTGCCGCTGGACTTGCCGGAGATGACGAAGGATTTCCCGGACGTAGCACTGATCCCGATCCTGTCGGACGCGCGTGGCATCGCCATCGTGGCGAAGAAATGGATGCGCAGGAACCGGCTGCCGGACGCGATCGTGATCGAGCACCCGCGCTACGCTGGCGGCCACCTCGGCGCGACGCGCGCGGAGGAAATCGCCGACCCGCGCTTCGATTTCGAGCCGGTGCTGGCGGGCGTGTTCGACCTCTTCCGCCAGCTCGGCATCGAGCGCGAGCGGATCCCGCTCATTCCCGCCGGTGGCATCCACACCCACGAAGCGGTGCGCGCCCTGCTCGACCTGGGCGCCGCGGCGGTCCAGCTTGGCACCCCGTTCGCGATAACCGAGGAAGGCGACGCGCACCCCAACTTCAAGAAAGTGCTGGCGGAGGCGCGCCCCGAGGACATCGTCACCTTCATGAGCGTCGCCGGGCTGCCGGCGCGCGCGGTACTGACGCCGTGGCTGCGAAACTACCTGCGGCGCGAAAAGACATTGCAGGCCCACGCCAAGGCCGATCCGCGACGCTGCGTGCCGGGGACACGGTGCCTGACGGTATGCGGGCTGCGCGACGGCATCGCGGCGATCGGCCAGTTCTGCATCGACACGCGGCTCGCGTACGCGATGAAGGGCGACATCGGCAAGGGTCTGTTCTTCCGTGGCGCCGAACGCGTGCCGTTCGGCGCCGCCATCCGGCCGGTGGCGGAACTGATGCGCTACCTCCTGACCGGCGCCATGCCGGCGCATTGAGGTGCCGGTGACCGCCGTGCCGCGATTCGCCGCGGCCGGCGTCGTGCTGTCCGTCATCCTGCACTACATGCGGTCGCGGGCGCTCGCTAGCGCGCCCGCGTAACTCTCCGGCTCCCCGGGCCGTTCAGCCCGGCTTGCCATCCAGCCGCGAACCCGTCAGCACGGACCAGTACCGGACGGCATAAAGCCCGAACGCCGCCGACCAGAGCAGCGCGGAGAGCTGGACGCTCGCCAGGTAGGCCGGGAACGCCATGCCACCGAACACCCGTACCAGCGCCGCAGCCTGTATCAACAGGAACATCGCGAGTTCCCAGCGGTCGGCCTGCAGCGGCCGCCCGGTGTGACCGCGCGCCGTGCGGGTCATCATGCCCAGCGTCAATCCGCCGATGCCCCCCACGGTCAAGGCGTGGACCGCGAAAGATTCGGCCAGCCATTCGAACCCGGACAACCCGCGCAGCAGGAGATGCAGGACGATCCACGCATACGCCACGTGCAGTATCCACACCAGCGGCGTGGAGAGCGTGCGCCACGGATGCCAGAGGAACAGGCGCGCGCCGTGCGCGGCAGCGGCGGCGAGCGCTATCGCGGCGACAATCACAGGCGGCGCCTGAAGGGCGTCGGCGAGGAACAGCAGCACGACCGAACCCGGCGCCAGCTGTTCCAGCAACGGATGGCGCGCGGCGCCGGCCCCGGGGACCCCGTTGTTGGTGAACATCGGTATCACGCGCCCGCCCATGACCGTCATGATGAACAGCACGACATCCAGCCCCAGCAGCAGGCCCAGCCGCGGCGCGAATGCGGGCGCGCCCTGCATCGCCAGGTGCAGCGCGAGCAGGAGCCCGCCCATCAGGACCAGCAGCCCGATGAAGAAATAGTTGCGCGTATTGCGCGACTGCAAGAGCGGAATGCCGATGGCGACCGCGAGCGCCAGGGGGAAGGCCGCGTTGGCCACGGCGGCGGCAACGCCGTAGGGCGTCAGCACCAGCACCCGGCCCGCCACCCATAGCGCCGCCAGCGCCATCAACGGCACGCCGTCCGGTGTTGGCCGGCCGGTCCAGTTGCGCACCGCCGTCAGCAGGAACCCCGCGATCACCGCCATCGTGTAACCGGACAGCATTTCGTGTCCGTGCCACAGCGCGCCCTGCAGGTAGGCGTGGCCGAGGACGCCGGAAACCTGCGCCGCCCACAGCGCCACGCTGAACGCGCTGAACAGGCTTGCCAGCAGGTAGAACGGCCGGAAACCCAGGCTCCACAGCGCGAAACCGGTCGGCATCGGCGGGCCGGGCCGATGAATTTTCCGCTCGCTCACCGCACCAGCGGCGTCGCCGCGGCCTCCAGGTCAACACCGCGCACGTCGGCCTGGCCAGCGAGAACACTCAGATACTGGCGCAACGCGGTCACGAAGGCCTGCTGGCGCAACGCCATTGCCACCGCGCCACGCACCGCCTCAAAGGACTGCGCCACGCCCGGCTCGCGTTCCAGCACCTCGACGATATGCAGGCCGAAGCGGCTGTGCACCAGGCGCGGCAGCACGCCCACCTCGGCGCGGCCAAACAGCTCGCGCGCGAACTCCGGTGCGCAATCTTCGGCGCTGAGCCAGCCCAGATCGCCCCCCTCGGCCCCGCTCGGGCAGTTCGACCACTGGCGCGCCGCGTCGGCAAAAAGATCGGCGGACTCGCCATCGTGGCAACGCACGCCGAGAAAAACCGGTTCCGCCCGCTTGCGCAAGGCCACGACATCCACGCCCGGCGTCACGGCAAACAGGATATGCCGCGCGCGCACGCGTTCGCCGGTGCGGTAGGCGGCTTCGTGTGCGGCGTGATAGCGGCGGCAGGCTTCTTCCGAGGGTTCGGGCACGTTGAGGCTCCGCTCCAGCAGCGCCTCGATCGCGGCGGATGCGGCTTCGCTGATGGTACCGTCGGCAAAAGCCGTGTCGCTCGCAGCCAGCAGGCCCGCGGACCGCGCAGCCTGGCGCAGCAGCTCGGTGCAGGCGCGCTGCCGCAACTCGTCCGCCGGCACTTCCTCGCCGGGCGCACATATCGCGGCGCCGTTGACGCTAGCTGCCACGCCGCCGGAAATCGAGTGGGCTGTCTCCATGTCCTTCCCCCGCTCAGGCGCCGGCGCGCGGCTGATTCTGGCCGGCCGGCACGTTGAGGCGGCGGCCGCGCACCACCTGGTGCGGCCGGAACAGGTAGGCAATGGTGGCGAGCCCGCTCCAGACATGCACCAGCCGGCTGAACGGGAACAGCAGGAAGATCGTCATGCCCAGCACCATATGCACCTTGAACGGCCAGGCGATGCTCTCCAGCAGGGCGGCATCGGGCTGGAAGGTGACGACGCCCTGCAGGTAGGACGAGAGAATCAGCATGGCGCTGGCGTCCGCGCGGTGGGCGTAGGAGAACGGCAGCGTGATGAGGCCCAGGCACAGCTGCACCCACAGGATGACCAGGATCGCGAGATCGGTGCGGTGGCTGGTGAGCCGGATGCGTGGATCGAAGATGCGGCGATACAGCAGCATCGTCAGGCCGACGAAGCACGCCGCGCCGGCGATGCCGCCGGAGACGATCGCCATCATCTGCTTGGCCGGGGCGCTGATGAACGGCTCGTAGACCCAGTGCGGCGTCAGCAGGCCGACCGTGTGGCCGACCGCCAGAAACAGGATGCCGAAGTGGAACAGGTTGCTCGCCCAGCGCATGCCGCGGCTGCGCAGGATCATCGAGGAATCGCTCTTCCAGGTGTACTGGTCGCGGTCGAAGCGCGCGAGGCTGCCCATCAGGAACACGGCAAGGCAGATGTACGGGTAGACGGCGAACAGGAAGTTATTGAGGGTGTTCATGGTGTGATCCTCAGGCGGGACGCTCGGTTCGGGACGGCGGCTGCACGCGGCGGACGATGCGGATCGGCTGCGGCTGGCCGGGCCGCGACTGCCCGGCGCTGGAGCAGCCGCCGAAGGCGGCCGGCTCTTCCCAGCTCTCGTCGAGCGCGGGTTCCTCGGTCAGCGCCACCTTCTCGGCGGGCTCGCCGGCGAGGTCGAGCACCGCCGCCAGCACGCTGGCGTAGGCGCTGCCGCGCTCGGCGAGCGCGGTGAAGACCGCGCGCACGAGGTGGGCGGTCTCGAGCAGGAACTCGCGCGCCTGTTGCAACGGCTGCGCGCTCGCGAACTCCAGCACCACCGGCAGGAAATCCGGCAGCTCGCCGGCGGCGAGCTTGAGCCCCGCGCGCTCGTAGGTCTGCGCGAGATCCACCATCGCGGTGCCGCGGTCGCGGCTGTCGCCGTGCACGTGCTCGAACAGGTGCAGCGCGGCGCGGCGGCCGCGGTCGAACAGGTCGACATAGTCGGACTCGGCGCGCAACCCCGGCAGGCCGCACAGCCGGTCGACGAGCGCATCGATTTCGGCGAGACGGCCCGCCGACAGAGCGCCCTCGGCGTGGAGCGCGTCGCGCAGCGCCGGCGCCGCGGCGCGGAGCTCGGCATCCGGGTAGCGCAGCAGCCAGGCGAGCGCGCGCAAGGTTCGGGTCATC
>CAZOQY010000057.1:0-13811 GCA_964581835.1 uncultured Streptomycetaceae bacterium
CCCCGGGCTACGTCGGATACGAGGAAGGCGGCTACCTGACCGAGCTGGTGCGGCGCAAGCCGTACTCGGTGATCCTGCTGGACGAGATCGAGAAGGCGCACCACGACGTCTTCAACGTGCTGCTGCAGGTGCTGGACGACGGCCGCATGACCGACGGCCAGGGCCGCACCGTGGATTTCAAGAACACGGTGATCGTGATGACCTCGAACCTGGGCTCGCAGACCATCCAGCAGATGGCGGGCGACGACTACCAGCTGATCAAGACCGCGGTGCTGGGCGAGGTCAAGGCGCACCTGCGGCCGGAGTTCGTGAACCGCATCGACGAGATGATCGTGTTCCACGGGCTCGACGAGAAGCACATCAAGTCCATCGCCAGGATCCAGCTCGCCCTGCTGGAGAAGCGGCTGGCGCAGCTGGAGATCCGGCTGGAAGTGAGCGACGCGGCGCTGAAGGAGCTGGCCGCGGCCGGATTCGACCCGGTCTACGGCGCGCGCCCGCTGAAGCGCGCGATCCAGTCCGGCATCGAGAACCCGCTTGCCAAAGCGATTCTCGAGGGCAGGTTCGCCGCCAAGGACGCGATCCGGGTGGACCACAAGAAGGGCGGATACACGTTCGAGAAGGCGCAGTTGACTGCCGCCGCCTAGGCAGTTGTGCCGCGCGCACCTTGCCGGCGCCATGGCCGGTGAGGCGCGCGGCCGGCCGGATTTCGGTGCTAGCATCCGGTTTTCCCGATTTCCCGCCCGCCGATGGCCATCCACCAGATTCAGCTCAAGTACGAACAGATCGAAGACCGCCTGCTGCTGCGGGTGTCGACCACCGAGGGCGACGAGTTCCGGTTCTGGCTGACGCGCCGCTACGTCGGCCGGTTGTGGGGCGTGCTGGTGAAAATGCTGGAATGGGACGAGGCGGTGCGTCAGCAGTTCGACGACGGGGCGCGGCGCGACGTGCTCGAGATCCGGCACGAAGGCTACGCGCAGCAGGGCGATTTCGCGACGCAGTTCAAGGGCGCGTCGCGGCTGCCGCTGGGCGAGGCGCCGGTGCTGCTGGCGCAGGCGAAGGGCAGCAAGGGCGAGAACGGCCTCTACATCGTCGCCCTGCACCCGCAACGGGGGCAGGGCATCGACATGAAGCTCGACGCGAAGCTGCTGCACATCTTCATACGCCTGTTGCGCGAGTCCACCGCGAAAGCGGGATGGGGCATGGAACTGCGGCTCTATCAGCCCGGCGGGTCGCAGGGGCAGGCGGCGGAGAGCGTGCCGCGCAAACTAAATTAGTGACGAGTGACGAGTGACGGGTGACGGGTGACGCGATGCGTCACGGTCAGAGGTTCGGGCGGCGCCAGTAGCCGGTGAGCTCGAGGTAGCCGAGACCCGCCGGCTTGCCGCCGCTCGACGCGCGCACCGCGCCTTCCCAGTAGATGGTCCCGGTCGAGGCGCGGGTATCGTGCTCCTGGTCGTCGAAGAGCGGGTCGATTTCGAATTCCCGATTTCCCGCCCGCACGATCCAGGACACGGGATAGGTCGTGCCGGTGCGCGCGGATTGCCATTGCCGGCGCGGGGTGAAGCGCACGTCGCCCGGCGCGAATGTCTCGAGCCGGCCATCGCGGTGGCGCAGGGAGCCGCCGGCCCAAAGAGGGCCACCCCGCCGGTCGCGCATGCGGAAAGCCATCAACGCGCCGCCGTCGTCGAGGTTGAGGCCGACCCAGTCCCAGCCTGCGGCGTCTTCCTCGAGGTACTGCGACGACCATTCGTGATCGAACCAGGCGGAACCGCTCACCCGGCGCGGCCTGCCCGAATGGGTTACGGTCCCGCTCACCCTGAGATGCGGCAGGCTGTAGTAATGACTGGCGGACGCCGGTCCCGGTCCCTTGCGGCTGTAACCGTTGTCTCCCTGCAACAATGGCGGTTGCGTGGCGGCGAGCGCCAGGTCCAGCGAGAAGTCCGGCGCGTCTATCCGCGCCTGATAGGAAGAGCCGGACTGCAGCAGCCGCCATCCGTCGATCCAGACCTGCGTCCGCCCTTCCGCGGCCTCCGCCAGCCCGAAGCCCGCGCGCGCCGCGCGCTGGTCGTGCAGGAGGCGGCCGCGGCCCGGGTCGGAGATCGCCGCGTGCGCGATCAGGATCTGGCGCGGCGCGAAGCGGCTCGGGTTGTCGTGCTTCAGTTCCGGCCGCGCGCGGAAGAACGTGACCTGGAAGCCGAGCGGCTTGCCGGCGTCCTCGAGCCAACCGGTGACGTACCACCATTCGATTCTGAAGTCGGGATGGCTGCCTTCGTCGTGGGGGAAGCGGAGTTTGTATCCCGGGACGACCTTTGCGAAAGGCGTGGCTGGTGGCTGGTGGTTGGTGGACGGAACTGCGCCTGTCGGCGCGGCAAAAAAGCTTGCCAGCCAAACCAGCGTTCTGCGACGTCTCGAAAATATTCTCAGCGGGTCATTAACCATGATCCACCATCCACTATCCACCGATCACGCTTCACCAATCCTCGCGGACGGCGCGAACGACGTCGTCTCCCATCGCCGCGCGGCCGCTCCAGACGGCGGTCGCGACGGCTGCCGCGACGACCAGCGCGGCAAGGCCCGCGAGCGGCAGCCAGGGCATGTGGAGTTCCATGCTCCAGTGGAACGACTGGCGGTTGACCACGTGGATCAGGATCAGGCCGACGGCCCATCCCGTCGCCAGCCCGAAGGCGGCGCCGAGCACGGCGATCAACCCGCCCTCGCAGGCGAGCAGGGCGGCGATTTCCCGGCGCGCCATGCCGATGTGACGCAGCACGCCGAACTCGCGCCGGCGGGCGAGCGCCTGCGCGCCGAACGACACGCTGACACCGAAGAGACCGATCAGCACCGCCGCGATTTCCAGGGCGTAGGTAATGGCGAACGTGCGGTCGAAGGTGGCGAGCGAGATCGCGCGCAGCTCGCGCGTGGTGGCGATTTCGAGATTGGCGGCCGGCAGCCGCTCGCGCAGCGTTCGCTGCACGTCTTCAGGCGCGGCGCCCGCCGCGAGCCACAACGCGGCGTCGTTGACGAGCCTGTCGCCGGTCAACTGGACGTAGAGGCCGCGGTTCATCGCGATGGCGCCGTTCTGGCGCGCATAATCGCGCCAGATGCCCGCCACGGTATAGAGCGCAGGCTTGTCGCCGATGGGAAGGCGTACTGTGTCGCCGGGCCGCCAGCGATAGAAATCCGCGGCGACCTCGGAAACCCACACCGGCGGCGGGTTTTCCGGCCGCAGCGCGTGAGGCGGGCTGGTCAGCGGCAGCGTGCTGGCGGGGGCGTCGGCCTCGACCGGTCCCGCCAGCAGCGTGACCGGCGGGCGGTCGGGGGCGAGCAGCAGGTTCTGCGTTCGAATGAATTCCACCCGCCCGATGCCGGGCGTGGCGGCGATGCGCGCCTGTTCTTCCGGCGTGAAGAACGCGGTCTCGCCGAAGCGGGCCGCGCGCAGATACAGGTCGGCCGGCAGCATGCGTTCGAGCCACGACTCGAGCGAAGCACGGAACGAGCTCACCATGATCAGCATCGAGACCATCAGGCTGAAGCTCACGACGATGGCCGCGATGCTGATCGATGCCTGGCGCGGCGCCGCCTGCAACTGGGCGACGGCAATGGCGAGCGGCGCCCGGGTCGGGACGGGCAGTGGACGCAGGCAGGCCGCGGCGAGCCGCGGCATGACGAGCACTGCGCCCAGCAGGATCAGCCCGATCGCGAGGTAGCCCGCGATCGGCAGGCCGTGGATGGCGGGCGCTTGCGCGAGCAGCACGCCTGCCGCGATCGAGGCGATGCCCCACCACGGCGCCGGCAGGTTTTTCAGGCCTTCCTCCTCGTCGCCGGCATGCAGGGCGCGGGCCGGCGGGCGGTGCGCGGCCTCCCATGCGGGGGCCAGCGCGCCCAGCAGGGCGAACGTCACGCCGAGAAGAAAAAAGAATGCCAGCGTCCGCGGCTGCGCATCGAGGGCTGCCGCGAGGCCGCGAAAGTAGCCTGCGCCGAGGTCGGCGCCGGCCCATTCCAGCGCGATGTGCGCGAGCGCGTAGCCCGCGAGCACGCCCAGCGCCGAGCCGATGACGCCGATGAACGCACCTTCGGCGAGCAGCTGGCGCGCCAGCGCGCCACGCGTCATGCCCAGCGCGCGCGCGAGCGCGAAGTGGGTGCGCCGGCGCAGCAGCGCCAGCACCTGCGAGGAAAATACCAGGAACGCGCCGGTAAAGAGCGCAACCAGCGCCAGCATGTCGAGGTTCAGGCGGTAGGCGAGCGTCAGATTCGAGCCGCGTCCGCCCTCGGTTTCGGGGGTGGCGGCCTGCACGCCCGCGGGCAGCAGGGATTGCAGCTCGCGGCGGAAGGCCTCGACGTCGGTCCCGGGTTTCAGGCGCAGGTCGATGCGGTTCAACCTGCCCAGTTGGCCGAGCCGCCATTGCGCGGCGGCGACGTCCATGACGGCGAGTCGCTGGCGATAGGCGCCCTCGGGCAGCAAGCCCGCCACCTTGAGTGGAACGACGCGCGTGCCGACCTGGATGTCGAGGGTGTCGCCCGCCTTGATTCCCAGCCATTGCGCGGCGGACGGGGAGAGCAGCACGGCTTCCGCGTCGAACAGCTCGAGCGTCATGCCGGCGCGCTCGGGCAGCAGCGAGGGCTGCACCTGCGCCGCGCGCAGCGGGTCGAAGCCGATTATCTTCAGGCTGTCCTTGCGGCCGGCGAGCGGCGCTTCGAGTTCCACCGCCGGGTTGGCCGCCTCGACGCGAGGGTGGCGCGCAATGGCCGGATAGAGCGATTCGTCGAAGCCCGCGCGCGGCCCGCGCACCACCAGGTCGGCTTCGCCCGCCAGGTGGCGCGCCGCCAGCTCGAACTCGCCGATCGCGCTGGCGTTGACGAGGTGTACCGCGACGCCCAGCGCGACGCCCAGCGCAATCGCGAGCACGGCGAGCAGGCTGCGGCCCGGGTGCTCGCGCAGCGGACCCAGCACCAGCGCGTGGAACAGCAGCCAGCCGCCGCCGGCGGCGCGCGCGTCACGGGTCGGGGACCAGTCACGGGTCACGAGTCACCCTCACGCTTGCGGACGAAGTCCGTCCGGCGTGAGAACCAGAATGCGGTCGGCGGTTGCCGCCGCGGCGGCGGAATGCGTCACGAGGATGCCGGCGCCGGACTCGCGTTTGACCTGGTCGCGCAGGAGCCCGAGCACCTGCACCGCGGAATCGGCGTCGAGGTTGCCGGTGGGTTCGTCGGCGAGCAGCAGAAGCGGCCGGTGCACCAGCGCGCGCGCGATGGCGACGCGCTGCATCTCGCCGCCCGAGAGTTCGCGCGGATAAACCTGCGCGGCGTCCGACAGCGCGACGGCGGCGAGTATTTCCCCGACGCGCGTCGCCGCCCGGCCCGGCGGCGTGCCGGCAAGCGCGAGCGGCAGCGCGACGTTCTGCGCCACGGTGAGGTGTGGCAGGAGGTGGAACGCCTGGAATACGAAGCCGATGCGGTCGCGCCGCAGCCGGGTGCGCCCGGCGTCGTCCAGGGTCGCCAGGTCGGTGCCGTCGAGCGTCACGTTACCGGCGTCGGGCACGTCCAGCCCGGCGATCAGGTTGACGAGGGTGGATTTGCCCGAGCCGGACTCGCCGACGATGGCGACGTACTCGCCGCGCGTGACCTCCAGCCCGACGCCACGCAGCACGGCACGCGGCCTCGCGCCGCCGTACGATCTGGCCAGGCCGCGGATAGAGAGCATGCGGCGAAGATGTTAGCACGCGGTCCCGGGGAACCTTGGGCCGCTTCAACGTTCAGATTGTCGAATGATATGATGCGCCTGCCCGGATTTTCGGCAGGTGTCGTCACAATAACGAGGAGAACATCGATGAATCATCTCGTCCGCGAGGCGGGTTGCCTGATCGCCGGGGCATCTTGTCTCGCCCTGGTCGCCACGGAAGCCGCTGCCCAGCAATACCCGGCCCGTCCGCCCCGGCTCATCATTCCGTTCTCGGCGGGCGGTGCGGCCGACGTCCCGGGCCGCATCATCATGCAGCGCCTGTCCGATGCGATCGGCCAGCAGGTCATCGTCGAGAACCGGCCCGGCGCCGGATCCACCATCGGCGCGGAAGCCGCCGCCAAGTCGCCGCCTGACGGCTATACGCTCTTTTTCATCAGCAACACCCATTTCGTCAGCGCCGCGCTGCACAAGAAGCTCGGCTATGACGCGCTGAACGATTTCACGCCGGTGACCCAGGTCACGAGCGCTCCGAACGTGCTGGTGGTGCACCCCTCGTTGCCGGCGAAGAACGTGAAGGAACTGGTGGCGCTGGCGCGGGCGAAGCCGCGGCAGATCGACTACGCCTCGTCGGGTAACGGCAGCACGCAGCACCTGACGGGCGCGCTGTTCTGCAAGATGGCGGGCATCGAGATGACGCACATCCCGTATCGCGGCAGCGGCCCGGTGACGGCCGACCTGCTGGGCGGCCAGGTCCAGGTCGCGTTCCCGGGCATCGCCGGCATGCTGCCGCACATCCGCAGCGGCAAGCTGCGCGCGCTCGGCGTGACGGGCTCGAAACGCTCGCCCGAAATGCCCGATGTACCGACCGTGGCCGAGGCGGGCGTGAAGGGCTACGAAATGGTCGCGTGGTTCGGGGTTTCCGGGCCGAAGGGCCTGCCGCGCGATATCCAGATGAAGCTGCACGGCGACCTGCTGCGCGTCCTGAAGACGCCGGAGATGCAGAAGGCCCTCGTTGCCGTCGGTCAGGAACCGGCCTGGCAGGATACGCCCGAGCGCTTCCAGGAATTCCTCAAGGTCGAGTCGGCCAAGTGGAGCAAGGTGGTGCGGGAAAGCGGCGCGAAACTGGAGTAGCGGCCGCGCCGGCGGGTATTCTTACAACAACGAGGAGGGCAACAATGAAAATTCAGCTGCGTAATCCGGCCGTTGGCATGCTGTGCGCCGCGGCGTTCCTGGCGGCGGCGCCGGCGCTGTCGCAAGGCTACCCCGACAAGCCGGTGCGGATGATCGTGCCGTATTCCGCCGGCGGCGCGAGCGACATCATCGGGCGCATCGTGGCGCAGAAGCTGCCGGAATTCCTCGGCCAGCAGGTCGTGATCGACAACCGTCCGGGCGCCGGCGGCCTGATCGGCACGGATCTGGCTTCCAAGGCGACGCCGGACGGCTACACCTTGCTGCTGACGTCCACGCCCCACGTCATCCTGCCGCACCTGCACAAGAAGATGCCGTACGACGCCTTGAAGGATTTCGCGCCGATCGGGCAATTCGGCGACCAGCCGTACGCGCTCACCATCCATCCTTCCCTGGGCGTGAGTTCGGTCAAGGAGCTGATCGCGCTGGCGCAGAAGCAGCCGGGCAAGATCAACTACGCCTCGTCCGGCAACGGCGGCGCGCAGCACATGTTTGCGGCGCTGTTCGTGTCGATGGCCAAGGTCGACATGGTGCACATCCCGTACAAGGGCAGCGGCCCGGCGCGGGCGGACCTCCTCGGCGGCCAGGTCAAGCTGGGCTGCCTCGGGATTGCCAGCGTGCTGCCGCAGCACAAGGCCGGGCAGGTGCGCATCCTGGCGGTGACCAGTGCCAAGCGCTCCGCGGAGATTCCGGACATTCCGAGCATCGCGGAGACGCTGCCGGGCTACAGCGCGTCGTTGTGGCAGGGGCTGACCGCGCCGCGCGGGACGCCAGCGGCGGCGATCGAGCGCCTGCGGCGGGACGTCACCCGCGCAATGGAATCGGCAGACGTGAAGTCGGCGTTCGACCGGGCGGGGACCTACGTGGTGACGACGAACCCGAAGGCCTTCGGCGACATGCTCAAAGTCGAGTTCGACAAATGGGGCAAGGTGGCGCGCGAGATCAAGCTGCGGGTCGACTAGCCCCGGTTGGCTTGTGTCGTTGAAAATGCCGGCGGGTATCCGCCGGCATTTTCATTGGGACGAACCGACCTTGAACAGTTGCCGGTCCTGCGCGTCGAGTTGCGCGATCAGGCCGGTTTCCCAGGCGAGGTACTGCCGCATCGCCGCCTTGTTGCCGGCGTGGCGGTCGTGGACGAAGAACAGGTAGTCGATACACGCCGCGTCGGGAGGGGCGTCCGGCGAGGCTTCGGTCGGGTAGCCCGCTTTCGTCCAGACGGGCAGGCCGCCGTCGAGCAGCCTGACGTTCCGGATGCCCGCTTCGATCAGGTCGACGGCCGCCGCTCGCGCGAGCCCGGCTTCCTCGGCCACCAGCACGACCGGTTGCTTCCCATTGCGCGCGTCGGCTGTCAGGCGGATGCGCGTGCTCCAGCGGCTGCCGGGGATATGCATCTTGCGGAAGTTCATGCTGGCGCCAAGATCGAAGACCGCGCAGTTTCCGCCGTCGAGCGCCTTCTTCAGTTCCGCGGCCGCGATCGTCGCGAGCGCGGGCAGGGTGGGCTGGACGGCGGGCGTGCCCTTCAGCCCGGATTTCACGCCGCCTTCCAGCACGCAGGCATCGCAGCCCAGTTGCGCCAGCCAGCTGGCGACGACAGGGGCACGCACGTTTTCGCCGCCATCGATCAGCACGATGCGGGCATTGCGCACGCCCACCCACTGGTCCGTCGCCTGGATCAACTGCCCGCCGGGGGCGTGCCGGGCGCCGGGTACCGAGCCCGCGGCGAATTCTTCCGGGGTGCGCACGTCGCACAGGTAGGTGGTGCGATCCGTCTCCTTGAGCCAGGTCTCGACCTGCTGCCGGGTCGCGGTCCGTATCGAAAAGCGCTGCATGAGTTTCTGCGCCGATGCCTGCAGCGCGGGCAGCGACGATTCGTCGATTTTCTCCGGGTAGCGGCGCGTCGAGCCGTGCTCGAGCTTGAGGTCGGACAGGTACCATCCCTGCGTGCCGTTCTCCAGCGCGTAGACCGGGTTCGGCACGCCGAAGTTGATCAGCGTCTGCGCGCCGAGGATCGAGCGCGTGCGCCCCGCGCAGTTGACGACGATCTTGGTGTTCGGGTTTTTCACCACGCTCGCCACCCGGTACGGCAGCTCCGCGTTGGGGCAGCAGGTGGAGCCGGGTATGGTCATCTTGTGATGCTCGTTCAACGGGCGGCCGTCGAACAGGACGAAATCCTCGCCGGTTTCCTTCATGCGCACCAGGTCCTGCGCCGTGATGCGCGGGGTGCCGTACTCGTGCTCGACCAGCTCCCCGAACAGCTTGCTCGGCACGTTGACGCCCCTGAACAGGGCCTGGCCGGCCGCCTGCCACGCGCGCACGCCGCCGTCGAGTATGGCCACGTCGGTGTAGCCCAGCGCCTGCAGGCGGTTGGCGGCGGGCACCGCCGCGGTCTTGCCATCGTCGTCGCACAAAACGATCCGCGCCGACTTGCGCGGCACCAGCGCGGACACGTCCAGCTCGAGGCGGCTGTAGGGCAGCGGGGTGGCGAACAGCAGGTGGGATTCTCCGAACTGGCCGGCTTCGCGCACGTCGAGCAGCGCGATTTCGCCGCCGTCGTGCAGCAGGTTCTTGAGTGCCCCGGGCGCGACGGTCTTCATGATCGGAGACGGGTCTCGGGCAACCGGTAACCGCTGCCGTTACTTCTGGGGGTCGCGCTTCGCGGGCGCGCCGCCCAAGAGCGCGGCGGTCGGGCGCGAGGGACCCCTGCGGATGGCCGGCGCGGGCCCGGAACCGGCCGGCTGGGCCGGGGGCGACGGTTCATATGGCTTGGAGTAATCGAAAGAGGGCTGGGAGGACGGCTGGGAAAATGAGGGGCGCGGCACGGCGCCGGACGGTGGCCGGGGGTCGTGCCGTTCGCCGCCGCGTCCGCCGTGCCTGGGGCGGTCGCGATCCCGGCCGCGTTCGTGCCGGGGTTCGCGTTCGTGCCGCGGTTCGCGCGGGTGATGGGAAGCGCGGTCGTCCGCGGGCAGCTCGGCCGCGTCCGCGCGCGCCAGCTTGCGCTTCAGCAGCTTCTCGACTTCCTCGAGGAATTTCGTTTCTTCGGGGGCGACCAGCGAGATCGCCTCGCCGGGCATGCCGGCGCGGCCGGTGCGGCCGATGCGGTGCACGTAGTCTTCCGGGGTGTGCGGCAGCTCGTAGTTGATGACGAACGGCAACTCTTCGATGTCGATGCCGCGCGCGGCGATGTCGGTCGCGACCAGCACCGGCACCTTGCCCTGTTTGAATTCCTCGAGCGCCTGCATGCGCTCGGCCTGGGTGCGGTCGCTGTGGATTTCCTTCGCGAGGATGCCGTCCTGCTGGAGCTGGCGGGCGAGGCGGTTGGCGTCGCGCTTCATGCGCACGAAGACCAGCACCTGGCGCATGTCGCGCGAGCGGATCAGCTTGACCAGCAGCGAGCGTTTTTTCAGCAGCGGCACGAAGTGGACCTGGTGGGTGACGAGGTCCGCCGGGGCGTTGCGCGGCGCGACTTCGACCGTCACCGGGTGTTGCAGCAGTTCCTTCGCCAGCCGGCGCACTTCCTCGGGGAAGGTGGCGGAGAACAGCAGGTTCTGGCGCTGCTTGGGCAGCACGGCAAGGATGCGCTTGATGTCCGGGATGAAGCCCATGTCGAGCATGCGGTCGGCTTCGTCGAGCACCAGGATTTCGACGCGGGAGAGGTTGACGCTCTTTTGCTGCATGTGGTCGAGCAGCCGCCCGGGCGTTGCGACCAGGATTTCCACGCCGCCGTGCAGCGCCTTGATCTGCGGGCCGATGTCCACGCCGCCGTACACGACCGTGGCGCGCAGCGGGATGTACTTGCTGTAGACGCGCACGCTGTCCTCGATCTGGGCCGCCAGCTCGCGCGTCGGCGTGAGGATCAGGGCGCGCGTCGGGTGCCGAGCGGGAGAGGGGCTGTTGCTTGCCTGCGGCGCGAACAACTGCAGGATCGGCAGCGTGAAGCCGGCCGTTTTGCCGGTGCCGGTCTGGGCGGCGCCCATGAGGTCGCGCCGCTGCAGGACGAGCGGGATCGCCTTGGCCTGGATCGGCGTCGGTGACTGGTAGCCCTGATCGGCGACGGCACGCAGCAGCTCCGGGATCAGGCCCAGGGCTTCGAAGGTCATCTTGTCCGCGCCGGCGGTATCCGGCTGCGGAGAGGCGGGAACGTCCTGAACCAGTGTCACAACGGCCGGCAGCAGCCTCTAGGGCGCGAAAGTGAGTTATTCACGGGAGTGCATTATACCTTGCTGCGATGCGGCGCACTACGATTGCCGGCCCTGCCACTGTCCCCCGGGACGGCCGTAACCCCCTGAAACTCACACAAAATCGAAAAAACTGGTAAATTTCCACTTGGGCGCCCGTTCGGCGTCATGGAACACTGACAGGCATGAACATCGTCATCGAACAGCAATCGGCGCAGCGCGGCGGCTATCCGCTCATCCTGACGCTCGACACGCACGGCGTGCCGCACCGCTGGATCAGCTGGCAGCACGCCTGCTATTACTACACCAAGGACCAGGTGGCCTGGGCGATGGGCGGGCATGCGTTCACGGTGTATGGCGGCATGAACCGGATCACCTGCGCGCGTTCCAGCATCACGGCTTCCAGCATCATCGCCATCAAGGGCAAGGCGATGGCGCTGAAGGCGTTCGGCCAGGTGCCGCCGCTGAACAACCGCGAGCTGTTCCATCGCGACCGCCAGATCTGCGCCTACTGCGCGCACACGTTCCCGAGCTCGCGGCTGACGCGCGACCACGTCATTCCCTTCTCGCGCGGCGGCAAGGACACCTGGATGAATACGGTGACGGCCTGCCGCGCCTGCAACGAGCGCAAGGGCAACTGCACGCCGGAGCAGGCCAGCATGGAGCTGGTCTACCTGCCGTACGTACCGAACCGCGCCGAGTACCTGATCCTCACCAACCGCCGCATCCTCGCGGACCAGATGGAATTCCTGGCGCAGCACGTCCCGGCGCAGAGCCGCCTGCGCCAGGGCAACCGCATCTGATTCAGCGGCAGGTGCCTGCCGCCAGCGCCTGCAGCACCTCGCCGTTGCGTTCGTTCTGAACGAACGCGGCCACGCGCAGGTCGGCGCGCTTCCAGTCAGACGCCAGCTTGAACCGGTGACTGAATGCGGCCGACCCGCCGGCATCGACGGCGTAGGGTCCGGCCAGTTCCCGCACCACGTTGTCGTGCCGCAGCCGCTTGCCCCGATTCTCGCCGGACGTGACCTGGCTGGAGAGGTTGTTTTCGTAGAGCGCCAGATAGACGCGCGCATCGCCGCGCCCGGACGCATCCGGAACGACGGCTTTTCCCTCGATGGATAACGCGTCCGCCGGCACGTCCGCAATCCTGATGCTGATTTGTGCCTTGGGCGCAGCCTGGTTCAGCACGCCGACCCGGTCGGCGAAATCCTCCCGCAACGCGCCGCGCCGGTAATCCCTGCCGTTGAGCAGCAACTGGGGCGTGTAGACGGCTCGCGCCTGGTTACGGCGGCTCGCCGCCTGCTGGCGCGCGCTGTATTCCGCCCGGGCATAGGGATCCTTCCAGCCGAGGTAGTTCCAGTAGTCGACGTGGAAACCGAGCGTCACCACGCGGTCGGCGCCGAGCCCGCGCTCTGCCAGCCCGCTCACCCAGCGATCGGCTGGCGGGCAGCTGTCGCAACCTTCGGACGTGTAGAGTTCCAGCAGGGCGATGCGCCGGTCGCCGCTTTCCGCGCTGCAAGTCGCGGCGTCCGCCGGGGAGGTGGCCAGGATCATGACGATGGCGGCTGCGAGCCGCGTGGTGTTCCGGGACATGAACGGATATACGCGCAGGGCGGCATATTGGCTGCAGCCGGCCGCGCTTATACTTCACCCCCTCCAGTCCAGTCCCGTACCCGCCCCGTGGCCCAGTATTTCGTCATTCATCCGGACAATCCCCAGCCCCGGCTGATTCACCGCGCCGTCGAGATCGTGCGGGCGGGCGGCGTCATCGTCTATCCGACGGATTCCTGCTACGCGCTCGGCTGCCACGTCGGCGACAAGTCGGCGATGGAGCGCATACGCGCCATACGCCGGGTGGACGAACGGCACCATTTTGCCCTGGTCTGCCGCGACCTCGCCGAGATCGCAGTCTACGCGCGGGTGGACAACCGGCAGTTCCGGCTGCTGAAGAGCGCGACCCCCGGCAGCTATACCTTCATCCTGCGGGCGACGCGCGAGCTGCCGAAGCGGCTGCTGCATCCGAGCCGCAGGACGATCGGTTTGCGCGTGCCGGACCACCGCGTGGTGCGGGCATTGCTGGCCGAACTGGGCGAGCCGCTGCTGTCCTCGACGCTGATGCTGCCCGGGGACGAGTGGCCGTTGAACGACGCGCAGGAGATGCGCGACCGGCTCGAGCACCAGGTGGATCTGGTGCTCGACAGCGGTCCGTGCGGCGTTACGCCGACCACGGTCGTGGATCTCACCGGCGAGTCGCCGGTGATCACGCGCCGGGGCAAAGGCAGCGTGGCGCCGTTTGGATGGGTGAACTGACGGCCTGGTGAACCGGCTGCGAGCCGGGGCGCGCGACGCAACCTGTTAGAATTACAGGACAATGTTCGTCAATCGCGTACTTTCCGGCATGCGCCCGACCGGGGCGCTGCACCTGGGGCACTACCACGGCGTGCTCAAGAACTGGATCCGGCTGCAGCACGAATACGAGTGCCTGTACTTCGTCGCCGACTGGCACGCGCTCACCACCCACTACGACACGCCGGACGTGATCGAGCAGCACGTGTGGGACATGGTGATCGACTGGCTGGCCGCCGGGGTGGACCCGGCGCAGGCGACGCTGTTCATCCAGTCGCGCGTGCCCGAGCACGCCGAACTGCACTTGTTGCTGTCCATGGTGACGCCGCTGGGCTGGCTCGAGCGCATCCCGACCTACAAGGACCAGCAGGAGAAGCTCGCCAACAAGGACCTCTCCACCTACGGTTTCCTCGGCTACCCCC
>CAZOQY010000058.1:0-5339 GCA_964581835.1 uncultured Streptomycetaceae bacterium
TAAAAATAAACCAGCCTTGATCCACAGAGACAGGGAGATAAGCAAAAAAGTACGGGGTACTTTTGCATTTCCCCTCCCTGTTTACTGCCACCCTCCCTGTGGTTCAATTATTGTTCTTGCTTCTCTTGGCGTGCTTGGCGGTTCGATGGGTCTGATCTTATTTTCCGCATCTCTCGGCGTCTTGTCAGTTCAATGTTCTAGACTTGCAGCATGACACGCTACCGCGGCCGCTTCGCGCCCTCGCCCACCGGGCCGCTGCACTTCGGCTCGCTCGTCGCCGCGGCCGGCAGCTTCCTCGAGGCCCGCGCGCGCGGCGGCGAATGGCTGGTGCGCATGGAAGACCTCGATCCCCCGCGCGTCGTGGCGGGCGCCGCCGACGACATCCTGCGCACGCTCGAAGCCTGCGGCATGCAATGGGACGGTGGCATCGTCCGGCAGAGCGCGCGCAGCGAGGCTTATCACGGCGCGGTGCACCGGCTGCGGCAACAAGGCCTCGTGTACCCCTGCGCCTGCAGCCGGCGCGAGATCGCCGACTCGGCGATCGCCGGCATCGAGGGGCCGGTCTACCCCGGCACCTGCCGCGCCGGCCTGCCGGCCGGGAAAACCGCCCGCGCGCTGCGCCTCTCCACCCGTGGCGCGACGGTCGCGTTCGACGACGCGATACAGGGACGCATCGCGCACGACCTGGAAAAGGATTTCGGCGATTTCGTGCTGCTGCGGGCGGACGACGTCTACGCCTACCAGCTCGCGGTGGTGGTGGACGACGCCGGGCAGGGCATTACCGACGTCGTGCGCGGCGCCGACCTGCTCGGCTCGACGCCGCGCCAGGTCTATCTCCAGCAATTGCTGGAATTCCCGCAACCGCGCTACGCGCACCTGCCGGTCGCGGTCAACGCGTCGGGCGAGAAACTCTCCAAGCAGACCTTCGCCGCGCCCGTGGACGCCGCGCAGCCCGTGCCCGCCCTTGTCGCCGCGCTCGACTTCCTCGGGCAACGGCCCCCGCGCGAACTCGCTCAAGCTGGAATAAAGGAATTCTGGGACTGGGCGCTGCAGAACTGGAATCTGGGCCGTGTCCCGCGCGTGGCGACGGCACTCGCGCATCGCGAACGGTAGGCGGCAGGCAGAGAAACTCGCTTTATCGCGTCACGCTTCACCGCGTCACGCTTCACCGCGTCACGCCCCATCGTGTCACGCCGTACCGCGTCACGCCTCACCAGAAGAAGGGATCCGACTGCGCCATCGGCAGCTCCGCGGCGCGCCAGGCCGCGACGCCGCCGCGATACCACATGACGTTGGTGTAGCCCAGCGCGATCGCGCGCAGCGCCGTGTTGTAGGAAAGCCAGCACTCGGCGTCCACGCAGAAGAACACCATCGGCCGCGCCTTGTCGCCGCCGGCGAACGCGGCGATCGCTTTCGCGAAACGCTGCTCCTCGTCGCGGCTCATGTCGCCCGCGCCCGAGCCGATCATCCAGAACGCGCCGGCGATGGTTCGGTGAACGCCGCCGCCCAGAACGTCGATCACGTACGGACGCGGCTCGCTCTCCATCAGCGCTTTCAGCTCGAGCGTGTTGACGGTCTTGCCGCCGGGTATCTGCATCGGCGTCGGCGCGTGGTAGCCGACCGTGCGCAGCACCCTGGTGGGCGGCACGCCCCAGTCGCGGCTCTCCTCGGCGTAGCCGTGCGGCGCGGGCTGCGCCAGGGCGGTCATGGAACCAACGGACAGGATCCACGCGACGAAAAAACCTCGAGCAAAACCGCTTGCCATTGTGTCTACTCTCCCCCGATAACGGTGTTGACGGGTTTGCGTTTCTGGGCGGCGGCCGCCAGCAGCTCGCGCAACCGCGGCACCGCCTCGCGCCCCGCCGCTTCCCCGGCCGCGATGTTCGCTTCCTTCTGCTCGAAGTCGAGCATGCGCGTGCGCGAGGTGCGCGGCACGATCACCACGTCGGCGGCGTCGAGTTCGCCTTCCAGCAGCGTGTAGCGCCCGCCGCGGCCGTACTGCTTCATGCCGTCGCCCGCGGCATTGCGCGCCTGCGCAAACCACGACACGTCGACCGCGATGACGACGTCGGCGCCCATCGCGCGCGCGACCCGCACCGGCACCGGGCTCGACAGCCCGCCGTCCACGTACTCCTCGCCGTTGATGATCGGCGGCACGAACAGGTTGGGCACGCTCGCCGAAGCGCGCACGGCAAGCCCGGTGTCACCCCGGTTGAAAACGGTCAGGCGGCCGGTCTTCGACTCGGTCGCGACCACGGCGAACGGCCGGGCGAGCCGTTCGATCGGACGCTCGTCCACCATGCGATTGACGAATTCCTGCAGCGCCTCGCCCTTGACCCAGCCCTTGCCGAACAGCACGAAATCGACGAGGTCGCCCTTCTCGACCTCGAGAGCGACCCGTTCCAGTTCGAGCGCGCCGCGGCCACCGGCGTAGAGCGCGGCGACCACCGCGCCGGAGCTCGCACCGGTGACGATATCGGGCACGATGCCCGCCTCCTCCAGCGCCTTGATCACGCCGACGTGGGCGAAGCCGCGGGCGCCGCCGCTGCCCAGCGCGAGCGCGACGAGGGGACGGTCCGCCTTGAGCGGGACGATGGCCGCCTGGCGCGGCGCGCCCGAACCAATATGGTTCGTCGGGAACAGCGCGCACGCCGGCACCAGCAGGGCAAGCGCGAGGAGAGCGATGGAGCGGCGCATCATGGGCATGGGATTGTAGTGCAAAGCGGCGCGCCGGCGACAGCTCGCAGCCGGTTGCTTTCATTCGGCAAACCCGACAGAATTAGCCTCCGGAATACCCGTTGCCGTCGCGCGCCGGGTCCAATAACGAGGAGGAATCGATGAAACACCGCAGACTGCTTTTACTGCCGCTTGCCGCCGCGTTGCTGGCGCCCGCGCTGCCGGCCACCGCCCAGGAAGCGGTGAAGGACTATCCCAGCCGGCCGATCCGGATGCTGGTGCCGAACGCGCCGGGATCGTCCGTGGACACCCTGAGCCGCATCGTCGGCAACGGCCTGTCCCAGGTGCTCGGACAGCAGGTCGTGATGGACAACCGCGCCGGCGCCGGCGGCATCATCGGCATGGAAATCGCCAAATCCGCCAACCCGGACGGCTACACCATCATCAGCGCCACGACCGCGGCGTCAACCATCGCCCGGCTGCTGCAGAAAAGCGCCACGTTCCACCCCGTCAACGACTACGACTACGTCGTGCAGTACGCGGAAACGCTCAACGTGCTGGTGGTCAACCCGGGGCTGCCGGTCAAGTCGGTCAAGGACTTCCTCGCCTACGCCAAGAGCGGCAAGAAGCCCTTCAACATGGCATCGGCCGGCACCGGTTCGCAAAGCCATCTCTCCGGCGCCTATTTCATGCAGGCCGCCAAGTTCGAGTCCTTGCACGTCCCGTACAAGGGCGGTGGCCCGTCGAGCGCCGCGGTGGTCGCGGGAGAATCGCAGTGGACGCTGATCCCCGCTCCGGCGGCGATGACCCACGTCAACGCGGGCCGCATGCGCGCGCTGGCGCACACGCTGCCGCGGCCGACCACGCTGCTGCCGAACGTCCCGCCCCTCTCGGATACGTTGCCCGGCTTCGACTACAGCGGCTGGCAGGGCTTCTTCATGCCGAAAGGCACGCCGAAGCCGGTCATCGACAAGCTGCGCGCGGCCGTGGCGAAGACCATGGAACAGCCCGAGGTCAAGAAAGGCATGGCCTTCCAGGCGACCGAGATCGTGATTCGCGGACCGGCGGAGTTCCGGAAGGTAGTGCAGATCTCGATGGTCGAGAACGAGAAGCTGGTCAAAGCCATCGGCCTGACGGCCAACTGATCCCGATCACGGCGTGATTCGTGATTCGTGAATCGGCCAATAGCTGAATCCCAGGGGCGGCTCCGGCCGCCCCTGTCTTTTGGACAACCGCGTTGAACGGCACCGCCCCGGACAGCGGCAAACTCGTGCCGGGCGGCGGGCGCGACCTCGACGCGCTCAAGCAGGAGGTGCTGCGGCGCGCGGACCGCAACCTGCCGCCGCTCACCGGCATCGCGCCGGAAAACGCCCGCGCCGCGCTGGCAAAGATCAACAACCTGGAACGCGAGCAGTGGGCGGCCGCCTTCAGCGGCATTGCCGAGCGCCACTGGCAGCAGGCGCTGGCGGCCGGGAGCCGCGCGGACGCCGCGCAGGCATACTGGCACGCCTGGCGGCTTCACCATTTCGCGCGCTGGCCCACGGAAAATGCGCCGGCGAAGCGTCACGCAAAACAGCGCGCGCTCGAAGCTTTCCGCGCCTACGCGCAGCGCATCGATCCGCCGATCGAGACCATCCGCATCCCGTTCGAGGGCGCCGGGATCGTCGGCTACCTGCGCCTGCCGGCGGCGCCGCGTCCGGCTCCGCTCGTCTTCGGCATCGCCGGCCTGGATTCGCGCAAGGAAGACGTCGCGGCGCATTCCGATGCCTACCTGAAGCGCGGGCTGGGGCTCTTCGCGATCGACCTGCCGGGAACCGGCGAATCGCCGCATGCCGCGGCGGAGACCGGCAGCGACCGGATTTTCTCGGCGGCGCTCGACTACCTGGCGACGCGGCCGGAGGTGGATGCGGGCCGCATCGTCGTGCAGGGACGCAGCTGGAGCGGCTACTGGGCCGCGAAGCTGGCGGTCACCGAGCGCGAGCGCCTGCGCGGCTCGGTGATGCACGGCGGTCCGATACACCATTACTTCCAGCGCCCGTGGCTGGAATCGTCGCTCGCCACCGGCGAATATCTCTACGACTACCTGGAAGCGAAATGCGCGATGCACGGAGCGGGCGGCCTCGAGGACCTGTGCGACAAGGCCCGCGCGTTCTCGCTGCTGGACCCCGGGCTGCTCGACCGCCCCTCGGCCCCGATGCTGCTGGTCAACGGCGCCCGCGACTCGCAGGTACCGATCGCCGATCTCTACCTGCTGCTCGAGCACGGCGACGCCAAGGAGGCGTGGGTCAACCCGGCGGGCGGGCACATGGGGCGCTCGCCGCAATGGCCCGCCGGCGCGATCGCCGAAAAAATCCTGTTGCCCTGGATCACGCGCAAGCTGGCAGCGCCCGCGGCCGGGTAAATCCCGGCACGTCAGCCTGTCTTGCCGGCATCGCGGGACCGGCCCAGCAGTCTCATGACTTCCTCGGCCGCCTTCACCGCTTCCTCGCGCGTAATGCGTTCCGCGGCATCCGGCTCGCGCTTGCGGATCGCGGCAAGCATCGCCTTCAGGTTGCGCACGCTCTCGCGCGAGCGGTCCGGCGAGCGGTCGGGATGGGTGAGCCCCATGGCGCGCCAGCGCCAGATGCGGGCGTGGAGCGTCGCCAGCATCGCCGACAGGGTGT
>CAZOQY010000058.1:5439-13774 GCA_964581835.1 uncultured Streptomycetaceae bacterium
GCGCGCCAGCGCCAGATGCGGGCGTGGAGCGTCGCCAGCATCGCCGACAGGGTGTGGTTGCCCGCGCCCTCGAACAGGGCGTCGTAGAAGCGGTTTTTCGTTTCCAGCACCTGCTGCGCGTCGCCGCTGCCGTACGCGGCGACCACCCCTTCGAGCGACTGCGCGAGCTGCTTCACCTTCGCGTCGTCCGCGTGCTCCACGAACAGCCGCGCGGCGAGGCCTTCCAGCGCCGAGCGAATCGCGTAGAGCTCGCGCGCCTCGTCCGGCGTCAGCTCGCGCACCACCGGCCCCTTGTTGGGGATGTTGGCGATCAGCCCCTCGGACTCGAGCTGACGCAGCGCTTCGCGCACGACGGTGCGCGAAACCCCCACCATCTCGATCAGTTCGCGCTCGGTCAGGCGTCGCCCCGGGGCCAGGCGACCGGAGATAATGGCCTGGCGCAGGCCGTCCAGCACCTGCTCGCGCAGCGGCGCGGCCAGCTTGCGGATCGCTACCGCGGGCGCCACAAGAGGCGCGTTGATAGTGTTGGTTGACCCATCAGTCATACGGTAATACGATATTACGGCTTGTCTTACAAATCAACCGCAGATCAAGGAGTTTCTTCGTGAGCACCCCCGTCAAAGTCGGCATCGTCGGCCTCGGCCGCTGGGCCAAGGTCCTGACCCGGGCCGCCAGGCAGTCCGGCCAGATCAGCATCGTCTCCGGCTTCAGCCGGTCCGAGGAAAAACGCGCCGCGTTCGAGAAGGAGATGGGCGTGCCGGCGGCGCCGGACATGAAAACCATGCTCTCCAGCCCGGAAATCAAGGGCGTGATCCTGACGGTACCCAACGAGCAGCACCTGCCGATGGCGGAAATGGTCGCGAAGGCCGGCAAGCACGTCTATACCGAGAAGCCGATCGCGCAGACGCTCGAGGACGGCCTGAAGATCGCGGCGCTGGAAAAGCAGTACGGCGTCACCGTGACCGTCGGCCACAGCGCGCGGCTGATGGCCGGCATCCGCATCATCAAGGAACGGATCGATGCCGGCGAACTCGGTCGCGTCGCCTTCATGGAAGCCAACTTCTCCAACGAGCGCGCGCTGGAACTCACGCCCCAGACCTGGCGCTGGTACAGGGACCGCGCGCCGGGCGGCCCGCTCTCGCAGCTCGCGATCCACCAGTTCGACGTACTGCACCTGCTGGGCGGCGAGATCGCCGAAGTAGCCTCGATGGCGTCCAAGCTCTCGCCGGTCGGCGCGGAAGTGGACGACCAGTCGATGACCACGCTGCGCTTCACCGACGGCAAGCTGGGTTATGTCGGTTCCTGCTGGACATCTCCCGGCATATTCTCGGTGCGGGTGTTCGGCTCGAAAGGGCTGATGCATTACGAGATCGATTTCGGCACCTGGGACACCCCCCACCTTCTGCACAAGGCGTCCGTGCTCTATATCCAGCGCGGCAAGGACGGCTGGGCGAAGCGCGAGGACATCAAGTTGCCCGAAAGCGACATGTTCCGTGCAGAACTCGAGATGTTCGCGAACAGCTGCGCGAGCGGCAAGCCGAACGAGCTGACGGCGCACAACGGCAACGTCGCGGTGGCGGTGGTTTATGCTGCGCTGCGGTCGATCGAGCGCAAGGGACAGTGCGTGCGCATCGCCGACGTAATGGAAGAAACCTGCGCTAAAATCGGCATCAAGGCGCGCGCCGCCTGAGCGCGGCGGCGGAACCCCCCATGCTACCCACACGCTACTTCATCGACCTCACCCAGCCTGAAATCGCGGGACAGCTGAAAAAAAACCCGCTGGTGATCCTGCCGGCGGGCAGCGTCGAGCAGCACGGCCCGCATCTTCCCACCGGCACCGACATCTACGCCTCCAACGTGATCGGCCATGCCGTCGCCGAGCGCATGGACGGCCTGGTGCTGCCGGGCGGGCCGCTCGGCGTGACTCCCATGCACATGCCGTTCGAGGGCACCATCACGCTGACGCCCGAGACCTATCAGCGCGTCGTGGTCGAGACCTGCGAATCGACGGCGAAGCACGGCGCGAAGCGTCTGCTGATCCTCAACTGGCACGAAGGCAACATCCCCTCCCTCGCCATCGCTTCGGAGAAGCTGCACCGCGACGTCGGCATGAGCGTGATCGTGGTGCAGGCGTGCTACGTCGCCGCCGAGCTCTACGGCCACGATTGCGGCGGGCTCACCCACGGCGGCGAGATCGAGGCGCTGGCGGTGCTGGCCTACAGCCCGGGCCTGGTGCATCTCGACCGCATCGACTACTCGTCCGACCACTCGCACGGCCGCAAGTGGGACAAGCTGCGCCGCACCCGCAGCTACCAGCCGGTGCTGCGCGACATCAAGACCATCGCGCAGACCGGGTGGTACGGCAGCCCCGAGCACGCGACGGCGGACAAGGGCGTGAAGATGCTGAAGGACATCGCCGACGCGATCGCGAAGGAAGCCTCCGACATTTTCCGCCTGCTCGACGAAGCGCAGGGCGGCACCGCCGAGATCAAGCACCTCAAGGTGGCGGGCTGATGGCGAAAGTGCTCACCCAGGCCGAAGCGAAGAGCATGGGCCTGCCCGGCCGCAAGTCGCTCGAGATCGTCTCGGGCGAAAAAGGCTCGCAGGCGGTGACGCTGCGCCTGGTCGAAATCCCGGTGGCGAAGCCCGGCGAGGCGCCGCGCGGCCGGCATTTCCACAACGGCTTCGAGGAATGCATCTACGTTCTCTCGGGCCGCGGTTATACCGAGTCGGACAGCGGCAACCATCAGCTCAAGGCCGGCGACACCATCCTCATCCCGTCCGGGGAAAAGCACGCAACGCGCAACACCGGCAACGAACCGCTCGTGCTGCTGTGCTTCTTCCCGGTTCCGGACATTTCCAGGCGCACCGAAGAACACAAGGCCTGAACCGTGTCATCCGACGTCCTCTGCCTGCGCCCCGAAGCCGATTTCACCCGTGCCGGCGTGACGCCGCCCGCGGGCCTCGCGATCGCCTATCGCAAGCCCGACGACCCGCAACTCGCGGGCCTCATCCGTGAATCGCGCGCGCTGGTGATACCGGCGGTGGGCGGCAAGCTGTCCGGCTCGCTGTTCGAGGGGAGCCCGGTCAAGCTGGTGCAGGTGACCGGCGCTGGCGTGGACCGGCTCGACGAAGCGGCGATGAAAAAACTCGGCATCGCGGTCGCCAACGTGCCCGGCGGCAGCAACAGCGCGGTCGCGGAGTACGTGGTCGGCTGCGCCATCATGCTGTTGCGGCGCCTCGCGTGGTCCGACATGGAGATACGCGAAGCCAATTACGTATCGTTCCGCGGCCGCATGGTCGCCGACAACCTGCCCGGGCTCGAGGGGCTCACGGTGGGCATCGTCGGGCTCGGCACGATCGGCGCCGCGGTAGCGGAAGCTTTCCGCCGCTTCGGATCCGAGATCGTCTACCACGACCCGACGCCGCGCGACGAGGCCGCCGCGAAGCTCGGCGCGAAATCGCTGCCGCTGGACGACCTGCTCAAGGCGGCGGACGTCGTCAGCCTGCACGTGCCGCTGCTGCCGCAGACCCGCAGCATGATCGGCGCCCGGCAGCTCAACATGATGAAGCCCGGCGCGGTGCTGATCCAGGCCTCGCGTGGCGGCGTCGTCAACGAGACCGCGCTCGCGGCGCACCTCAACTCGGGTC
The DNA here is from genome assembly GCA_964581835.1 of uncultured Streptomycetaceae bacterium. Lineage (GTDB taxonomy): Bacteria > Pseudomonadota > Gammaproteobacteria > Burkholderiales > SG8-41 > SG8-41. The sequence continues at coordinate 9,091 of CAZOQY010000058.1, forward strand.
ACCTGGCGGGCGCAGCGGTCGACGTCTATTCGGTCGAGCCGCCGGACACCGACAACCCGCTGTTCGCGCTCGAAGGCGAGGCCGCGCACCGCGTGCTGTTCACCCCCCACATCGCGGGCGTCACGCGCCAGGCATCCACCAACCTCTTCCGCGAAGCCTGGGCCAACGTCGAGCGCGTGCTGGTCAGGGGCGAGGCCCCGCAGAACCGCGTCTACTGACCGCATGAGAAAAGCATCGAAGCAACTCGGCATCGCCGTCATCGGCGCCGGCCGCATCGGCACGCTGCGCGCGCGGCTGGCGGCGCGCCACCCCGCGGTGGGCTTCATGGCGATCGCCGACCTCGACCCGCAGCGGGCGAAGGCGCTGGCGGACGTGACGGGCGCCGACTTCTACACCGGCGACAACAATGAAGCCATCGAGCGGCCGGAAGTGAACGCGGTGTTCGTGTCCACGCCGGAGAGCCTGCACTCGGCCCCGGTGCGCCGGGCGCTGGAACTCGGCAAGCCGGTGCTGTGCGAGAAGCCGATCGGGCTGACGTTGAAGGACGCCGACGACATCCTCGAGACCCTGAAGGCGACCGGCGGGACGCTGCGCATCGGCTACAGCCGCCGCTACAAGGAATGCTTCCTGCGCGCCAAGGAACAGATGATCCACGGCCGCCTCGGGCGGGTGGTCGGCGGCCTCGCGCGCGTCTACAACACGCGTGCGCAGACTTTCCAGATCCTCAAGCGCGACCCGCATGCGACGCCAGTGCTCGACGTGCTCACCTATTACGTCGACCTGATGTGCTGGTTCCTCGAAGGCAACCGGCCGGTGGAAGTGGTGGCGCGCGGCCAGCACGGCATCTTCAAGGAAGCCGGCTTCAGCGCGCACGACGCCACCTGGGCCATCGTCACCTTCGCCGACGGCGCGGTGGTCAACTTCGGCATCAGCTACGCGCTTCCGGCGCAATTCCCGACCCAGGGCCAGTCCGACCGCGTCGAACTGCTCGGCACCGAGGGCACGATGCTGATCGACGACGACCACAAGGACCACCTGCTGTTCACGGAGAAAGGCGTCCCGCACCCCTACGTGCCCGGGCACAGCCTGCAGATGGCGTTCCTGGGCAGCAATTCGGCCGGCGACTGGGCGCTCGGCGATTTCTGGGGCTCGCTCGGCAACGAAACGCGGGCCTGGCTCGATCACCTCGTGACCGGCAACCCCGTCGCGCACACCACGCCGGAGCAGGCCCGCGTCAACCTCGAGACCACCATCGCCATCGAGCGCGCCGTCGCGACCGGCAAGCCGGTCAGGCTGCCGCTGGAAACCTAGGGCCGGCGTCTACTGGCTGATCTTCAGCGAGCGGATGATCTTGCCCCACCGCTCGTGCTCGGATCGCAGGAAGCCGGCGAACGCCTCGGGCGTCATCGAGTTCGGCTCCAGCGCCTGCTTGCGGAACAGGGACTGCACGTCGGGCTGGTTCATGATCGCGACCAGCTCGCCATGCAGCCGGTCGACGATCGGCCGCGGCGTCGCCGCCGGCGCGACGATGGCGTACCACGAAGGCGCTTCGACCCCTTTCACGCCGAGCTCCACCAGCGTCGGCACCTCCGGGGCGACGGGCGAGCGCGCCGGGCTGGTCACCGCGAGCGCTACGAGCCGCTTCGCGCGCACCTGCGGCATGACCGCCGTCGCGCTGGCGAAGATGACCTGCGCCTCGCCGGACAGCACGCCGGCCGCCGCCGTGCCGCTGCCCTTGTACTGGATCGCGACGATGTCGGTCCCGGTCACCGACTTGAACAGTTCCGGCACCAGATGGGTCGGCGTCCACGGGTTGCCCGACGCGTAATTGAGCTCGCCGGGGCGCTTCTTGGCGAGCGCGACGAGCTGCTTCACCGAACGCACCGGCAGCGACGGGTGCACCGCCAGCACGTGATAGGACGAAGCGAGCAGGCTCAGGCCGACGAAGTCCTTCAACGGGTCGTACACGGTCGGCTCGACATGCGGATACATGGCCAGCTGGCCGACGAAGCCCAGCAGCAGCGTGTAGCCGTCCGGGACGGCCTTGGCGGCGATGCCCGTGCCGATGCTGCCGCCGGCGCCGGGACGGTTCTCGACGATAAACTGCTGGCCGAGCCGCTCGCCCAGGTGCAGGCCGGCGGCCCGCGCGACGAAATCGTTGCCGCCCCCCGGCGAAGTGGGAACCACGATGCGCACCGGCTTGACCGGATAGGTCTGCGCCGCGGCCGTCGCGGCCGCGGCCATCAGGACCGCCGCCGCGAGCCAGCCGCGGCGATCGTTCATGCAAGTCTTCTTCATCGTCTCCTCCTGTTGTAGTTGTATGGTCTCGTGCCCGGCGCCGATCGCGCGCCCTTCGTCGCCCTTACCCCGGTGGCCAGCCGAACGGACGGCCCGCGAGTACGTGCAGGTGCAGATGGAACACGCTCTGCCCGGCCTCTGCGCCATTGTTGACGATCAGCCGGAAAGCGTCACCCACGCCCAGTTGCCGGGCGATTTTTCCCGCCGCCAGCATCAGGTGTCCCAGCACGGCCTGGTCCCCGGCGCCGGCGTCGGACAGCTTCGCAATCTCTTTCTTGGGGATCACCAGCACGTGGACAGGCGCCTGGGGATTGATGTCCCGGAAAGCCAGGCAGAGATCGTCCTCGTAAACGATATCCGCCGGGATCTCGCGACGTATGATCTTGCCAAACAGGGTTGTCACTGTTTCTCCTTGATTAATAAACACTTTCTTCATCCTAGTAAGAGGATGGCCGGAAGTCAAAGCCTGTGGCAAGTAATCGCCTACTTTCAGTGAGTTACTGCACCGCAATATATTTATTGGTCTCACCCATTGACTTCACGGATTTAAAGCATATAATTCTAATTGTGCGGTGCACCATTAATGGCCGGACGTTGATTAAAACCCATTGTTTATCAAGGAGATTTTTATGTATCAGACCCCCGAGCAGTTGGTGGCCATCAACAAGGCCAACCTGGAAGTAGCGATGAAGTTCGCCGGCGTGGCGCTTCAGGGCGCCGAGCGCATCCTCGACCTGCAGCTGAAGGCCGCCAAGACCGCGTTTGCCGATTCCGTCGAAAACGCCAAGACCATTGCCGCCGTCAAGGACATCAAGGAACTGGCGTCGCTGAAGGACAGCCTGGCGCAACCGTCGATCGAGAAGGCGACCGCCTACGCGAAGAGCGTCTACGACGTGACCACGGCCACCCAGGCTCAATTCGGCGCGCTCGTCGAAGAGCAGGTTTCCGAGTTCAACAAGCAGGTCGTGACGGCGCTCGACAAGATGGTGAAGACCGCCCCGGCGGGCTCCGAAGTCGGCATCGCCGCGGTCAAGTCGGCGATCACCGCGGTCAACGCCTCCTACGACAACATGTCCAAGGTTGCCAAGCAGTTCGCGGACGTGACGCAGTCGAACATGGAAGCGGTCGCCAAGCAGGCGACGAGCAGCATGAAGAAGGTCAAGAAAGCCGCTTAAGTCCCGTTAAACCGGACATTCATGCCGGTTTAACTCCGCGCGTTCGAACGGACAGCATTGCTGCCGTTCAACGCACGGAAGCAGCAAAAAAAGCCCCGGATTCCGGGGCTTTTTTTATGCGCGCCGCCCGTCAGCGTGGCCCCTCGCTCCACGGAAAACCGAGACTGGAGACGCCCTGCTTCAGGACCGCGATGGCGGGCGTAACCTCGCCCGGGTCGCCGCGCACGCCCAGTTCGATGTAGCGCTCGGGCTGCACCTTCGGCAGGCTGAACACCTTGATGCGCCCGTAGCGCGCCTGGCAGTCGTTCATCAGGTCGATCAACTGGCTCTCGCCCGCCTCGCGCACGATGATCGAGGATTCCGCGATGCCGCCGGGTGCGAACAGCTTCGCGTAATGCGTGTCGAGCACCCAGGCCATCATCGGCCAGGCCATCTCGGGGAAGCCCGGCAGGAAATAGTGACGAAGGTAGCTGAACCCGGGGATGCGGTTGTAGGGATTGGGGATGATCGCCGCGCCTTCCGGAAATTCCCCCATCTTGAGGCGCTGGGGCGTGACGCCCTTGGGATCGTCGACGAAACGAGCCCGTATCTCGGCCTCCGCCTGCGGGTGCAGCCTGAGCGGCACGCCGGCCGCCCGCGCCGCGCATTGCCGGGTATGGTCGTCGGGGGTCGCGCCGATTCCGCCGAAGCTGAACACCACGGAGTTTTCCAGCGCGAACGTGCGCTTCAGCGTGGCGGTAATGAGGTCCGGGTCGTCGCCCAGGTACTGCGCCCAGGCGAGTTGCAGACCGTGCGCGCCGAGCGTCTCGATGGTCCTGGCAAGATGCCCGTCCTTGCGCTTGCCCGACAGGATTTCGTCACCGATGATGATCGCGCCGAAATTCATCTGCGATGAATTTCGAATGTCCGCCGGGGCGTGGCGGTATCGCGTTGCGAAAGTCGCATGTCCATTCTCATTCGATTTCCCGGGGCCTGGGCGCCCTGGCGGTTCAACTGTGGATATAAGACTCAAGTTGCCGTATCGTCGCTTCCTGGTCGGCAATCACCTCTTTCACCAGGTCGCCGATCGAGAGCACGCCGATCAACTGGTCGCCCTCGGTCACCGGCAGGTGCCGGATGCGCTTGCCGGTCATCAACGCCATGCACTCCTCGACGGTCTGCCCGGGGCGCACGGTAATCACCTTGCCGGTCATGATCTCTCGCACCGCGAT
>CAZOQY010000059.1:0-13400 GCA_964581835.1 uncultured Streptomycetaceae bacterium
CCCGCTGCACCCAGGCGCCCTGCCGCCGTCGCCGCGCTCGCCGCCATGCAGACCCTTTGGGGAGATTTCTGATATAAGATAGGTGCTTGATATCCCGGCGAAATGCGCTGTAATCCGGATACGGGACGGCCGCGCATGAGACACGGGAAGGGAGGCGTCATCGTTCGCAAACCTGCACCTGGCAACGGCACGGTCGAGGCCGCGCCGGCCAACCCGCGCCGGCAGCGGCTGTCAGCGCAGGACCGGTTCATCGACTGGTTCCAGTCGGTCGCGCCCTACATCCATGCGTTCCGCGGCAAGACCTTCGTCATCGCTTTCGGCGGCGAGGTGGTGGCCGACGGCCGCTTCCTCGATCTCACGCACGATCTCAACCTGCTCGCCGCCCTCGGCGTGCGGCTGGTGCTGGTGCACGGGGTGCGTCCCCAGATCGAGGCGAAGCTGAAAGCGGCGCGTCGCCGCAGCCGTTTCCACAAGGGTCTGCGCGTGACCGATGACGTGGCGCTGGCGCTCGCCAAGGAAGCGAGCGGGCGGCTGCGCGTCGAGATCGAGGCGGCGCTGTCGATGGGGCTGCCCAACTCGCCGATGGCGGGCGCCGATATCCGGGTGGCGAGCGGCAACTTCATCACGGCGAAGCCGATGGGCGTGGTGGAAGGGGTCGACTACATGCACACCGGCGAAGTGCGCAAGATCGACGCGGGCGCGATCCAGAAGCGGCTCGACGACGGCGAGCTGGTGCTGCAGTCGCCGCTGGGCTATTCGCCCACCGGGGAAGTCTTCAACCTGGCGCTGGAGGATGTCGCCGCGTCCACCGCTTCGGCGCTGAAGGCGGAGAAGCTGATCTTCCTCATGGACACGATCGGCGTCACCGGGCGGCGCGGCGAGCTGCTGCGCAACCTCACGGTGCGCCAGGCGCAGGCGCTGCTGGCGCGTCAGGCGCCGGGCGAGAGCGACGCCGCGCTCTACCTGCCGTGCGCGGTGCGCGCGTGCGAGCACGGTGTCAAGCGCGCCCACCTGATCTCGGGCCACATCGACGACGGGCTCCTGCTCGAGCTCTTCACCCACAAGGGCGTCGGCACCATGCTGACGCCCGACCCGATCGAGACGCTGCGCCCGGCGAAGATCGAGGACATCGGCGGCGTGTTGCGGCTGATCGAGCCGCTGGAGGCCGAGGGCATCCTGGTGAAGCGCGGGCGCGACCGCCTGGAACGGGAGATCGGGCGTTTCGCGGTGCTCGAGCACGACAAGCTGCTGGTCGGCTGCGCCGCGCTCTACCCGTTTCCCGACGAGCGGGCCGGCGAGCTGGCCTGCCTCGTGGTGCATCCCGATTTCCGCAACGTCGGCGCCGGCGAACGGCTGCTGACCGAGATCGAGGCGCGCGCGCGCCGGCAGAAACTGAAACGCCTGTTCGTGCTGACGACGCGCGCCGAGCACTGGTTCGTCGAGCGCGGTTTCGCCGAGGAGGGCGTCGATGCGCTGCCGCGCCAGAAGCGCACGCTCTACAACTACCAGCGCCGCTCGGTGGTGCTGGTGAAGCGCCTCTGAGGGAGAGGAGCGTTATCTGAAGCCCGCTCCATGAGAACCGTGCCGCTGTCCCTGTCGCTGCGCACGCGCCTGTTGCTGGGTGGCGTGCTGGTAAACGTGATGATGCTGGGACTGCTGATCGTCAACGGCATAGCCATCATGGACGACCGCCTGAACGAGCAGGCGCGCATCCATATCGAGGAACAGAAGCAGCTGCTGAACGCCGCGCTCGCCATGCCGCTCGCCGCCGGGCAGCGCAAGGCGCTCTCCCAGATACTCGAGCAGGTGCGCCGCGACAACGGCATCATTTACCTCGTCCTGCTCGACGGGGACGGCAAGCTGGTGGCGAGTTCGGGCTGGGAGCACCCGAGCCCGCTGCCGGCGGCCGGACCTCCCGGCAAAAAGAACTTCGTCGGCCAGACGGAACACATGCATAGCGTGATGGACGTCGAGGCCGGCGGGCGCAGGCTCGGCGAGCTCCATTTCGGCCTGTCCACGTCGTTCATTCGCGCCGCGCGCGCGGAACTCATCCGCGACAACCTGGCGATCGGCGGCATCGCGCTCGTTCTTTCCATCATTTCCATGGTCGCGCTCTCTTACTGGCTGACCCGCAACCTCGCGCAACTGACCCGCGCGAGCGACAGCCTGGCCGCGGGCGATCTCAACGTGCGGCTGCCGGTCGAGGGCGGCGACGAAGTGGGCAAGTTGACCCACGCGTTCAACGCGATGGCGGCAACGCTGCAGGGCCGGATCCGGGCGCTGGCGGAGAGCGAGGCCAAGTTCACCGCGATCGCCGACTACAGCTACGACTGCGAATGCTGGATCAACCCGGACGGGAAGCTGATCTGGATCAACCCGCGCGTGCTCGACATGTTCGGCTACACCCCCGAGGAGTGCCTCGCCATGCCGACGTTCCCGGCGCCGTGCGTCGCCGACGCCGACGTTGCCCGCACCGTGCGGCAGATCCACCGTGCGCTGCGCGGAGGCACCGGCCAGGACTACGAGTTCCACGGCAAGCGCAAGAACGGCACCGAGTTCTGGTCGGCCGCCGACTGGCGCCCGATCAACGACAGCCACGGCGGCTACCTCGGCATCCGCATCAGCATTCGCGACATCACGCAGAGGAAGGAGGCGGAGCAGCGCCTGGAGGCCACCGTGGTGGAACTGCGCGACGCGCAGTCGGTGCAGCAGGAATATCTCACGCGCGCGCAGGACGAGCACGCGCGGCTCTCGGCGCTGCTGGGGGCGATGGACACCGGCATCCTGTTCGTGTCGCACGACAATCGCGTGGTGTACACCAACCCCGCGTTCACCCGCATCTGGATGATCGCGCCGGGCACGCGCCTGATCGGCCGCACGCCGCAGGAGGCGCTGTCGGGATCGGCCTGCGTGCTGGCGCGACCGGAGGACCAGGGCAAGCGCGTGCTGCGGCTGCCGCGCGAGGACGAGATCATGGGCGTGCTCGAGATCCAGATGGCGGACGGGCGCCTGGTCACGCAGCAGGTGCACGCGGTGGAAGACGTCTACGGCCGGCCGGTCGGCCATCTCTGGCTGTTCCAGGACGTCACGCGCGAGCGCCAGACCGCGGACCAGCTGATCTACCTGGCCGAACGCGACGCGCTGACCGGCCTCTACAACCGCCACCGCTTCAACGAGGAACTCTCGCGCATGATCGCGGACGCCCAGCGCCACGATTCCCGCGTCGCGCTGCTGTTCTTCGACCTCGACGATTTCAAGTACATCAACGACACCTTCGGCCACCGCGCCGGCGACGCCATGCTGATCCGCGTTGCCGGCGAGGTCGCGGGCCAGGTCCGGCGCAACGAGCTGTTCTCGCGCCTGGGCGGCGACGAGTTCGCGATCCTGGTGCCCGATATCTCGGACGAGATGCTGCGCGTGCTGGCCGAGCGCATCACGCGCGCGATCGCGATGGTGCGCTTCCAGTACGAGGGGCAGAGCCTGCGGTTGACCAGTTCGCTCGGCATCGCCGTCTTTCCCGAACACGCCGACAACGCCGAGGACCTGATCGCGCGCGCGGACACCGCGATGTACCAGGCGAAGGAGACCGGCAAGAACGCCTGGCGCATCTACCGCAGCGATCTGGACACGAGCCAGCAGATGGTGCGCCGGATGTCCTGGAACGACCGCATCCTGCACGCCCTCGAGAACGACCTGATGGACCTGCAGTTCCAGGGGGTCTACTCCACCGAGGACCGCTCGCTCTCGCACTTCGAGGTGCTGGTGCGCATGCGCGACAAGGACGATCCGTCGGCGCTGCTGATGCCGGGCCAGTTCATACCGGTGGCGGAAAAATCCGGGAAAATCCTCGAAATCGACCGCTGGGTGCTGCGCGAGTCGATCCAGATGCTGGCCGAGCTGCCGTCCATCCCGGCGCTGGCGGTCAACATCTCCGGACGCTCGTTCGACGAGCCGACGCTGCCGCAGTACATCGCCGAGCAGTTGAAGCGCTGCGGCGTCGCGTCGCAGCGGCTGATGGTGGAACTGACGGAAACCTCGGCGGTGTCCGACCTGCACGACGCGCAGCGCTTCATCGAGGCCCTGCGCCAGGCCGGCTGCGGCATCGCGCTCGACGACTTCGGCACCGGCTTCTCGTCCTTCGCCTACCTCAAGCACCTGCAGGTGGACGCGGTGAAGATCGACGGCCTGTTCATCCGCAACCTGCCCCAGGAGAGCGACAACCAGCTGTTCGTGAAGGCGATCGTCACGGTGGCGCGCGGCCTGCACAAGACCACCATCGCAGAGTGCGTGGAGGACGAGGAGACGCTCGTGATGCTGAGGGGCTTCGGCGTGGACTGCGTGCAGGGCTATTACCTGGAGAAGCCGCGCGCCGACCATCCCCTGCTTCGGGAGGCCTCGCGGCTGAAGAATGCCAACCTCGAACTCCGCTTTACCTGATGAAACCGCGGCTTACCTGATATACACTTTGCGCCCCCGCGGCTGTAACATTCCCGGCCGTAACATTCCCGCAACATTATTGTCATAACCTCACGGTAGTCTGGAGAACGGGCCCATGCCTAGAATGGTGAACTGCGTGAAGCTCGGTCGCGAGGCGGAAGGCCTTGATTTCCCTCCGTATCCGGGCGCGCTCGGCAAGCGGATTTTCGAATCCGTGTCCAGGGAAGCCTGGAAACAGTGGCTCGAACAACAGAAGATGCTGGTCAATGAAAACCGCCTCAATCTTGCCGACCGCAAGGCGCGCGATTACCTCGCGCAGCAGATGGAGAAGCATTTCTTCGGCGGGGGCGCGGACGCGGCTGCCGGTTACGTGCCGCCGCCGTCAGCCGGCAGGTAGTCCGCACCCGCGGGGGTTTGTCCGCCCCGCGGCAGACCAACCCCGGTAAACCTTTTCAGCCAGCCGGCCCGCCGCTGACTCGAGCGAATGCCCGCGCCACCCCGTCGAACCCGAACGACGCCCGAACCGGCAGGCTGCTGACGCCATGAACAAGCCCCGCGACATCCCCGAGCAACTGTATCTCAACCGCGAGATCGGCCAGCTTGCGTTCAACCGCCGCGTGCTGGCGCAGGCGGAGAACCGGGCGACGCCGCTGCTCGAGCGGCTGCGTTTCCTGTGCATCGTTTCTTCCAATCTCGACGAGTTCTTCGAGATCCGCGTCTCGGGCCTGCATGCGGAAATCGAGGCCGGGTCCCCGGCCATCGGCCCGGACCGCATGCGCGCCGACCACATCTTCAAGCAGGTGGCGCAGGAGGCGCACGAGCTGATGACGGCGCAGTACCAGCTGCTCAACCAGGAGATCCTGCCCGGGCTCGCGGCCGAGGGCATCCGTTTCCTGCGCCGGTCCGATTTCAGCGCCGCGCAGTCGGAGTGGATCAAGGCCTATTTCTTCCGAGAAGTGATGCCGGTGCTGACGCCGATCGGGCTCGACCCGTCCCATCCTTTTCCGCGCGTGTTGAACAAGAGCCTCAATTTCGCCGTCGAGCTCGAGGGCAAGGACGCGTACGGACGCAACTCGGGCATCGCCATCGTGCAGGCGCCGCGGGTGCTGCCGCGGGTGATCCGGCTGCCGCGCGAGGTATCCGAGAGCGAATACGATTTCGTGTTCCTGTCCTCGGTCCTGCACGCGCACGTCTCGGAGCTGTTCGCCGGCATGAAGGTGGTGGACAGCTACCAGTTCCGGGTGACGAGGAACAGCGAACTGTTCGTGGACGAGGAAGAAGTGAAGGACCTGCGCACCGCGCTGCGCGGCGAACTGCCCCACCGCCAGTTCGGCGACGAAGTCCGGCTCGAGGTCACCGACAAATGCCCGCAGCAGATCTCGGATTACCTGCTCGCGCAGTTCAATCTCGGGCAGGAGGATCTCTACCGCGTGGACGGCCCGGTCAACCTGGCGCGGCTGATCAGCGTGCCCGACGGGGTGGAACGCCCGGACCTCAAGTTCCCCGCGTTCCGGCCCGGCCCGTCGCCGCAGATCCAGCGCAGCGCCGACCTGTTCGGCGCGATCCGCGAAGGCGACATCCTGCTGCACCACCCGTTCCAGTCGTTCCAGCCGGTGATCTCGTTTCTAGAGCAGGCGGCGCGCGACCCCGCGGTGGTGGCGATCAAGATGACGGTCTACCGCACCGGCGCCGAATCGGAGCTGATGGACATCCTGATCGCCGCGGCGCGCGCCGGCAAGGAAGTGACGGTGGTGCTGGAGCTGCTCGCGCGCTTCGACGAGGAGGCCAACATCAACTGGGCGCAGCGCCTGGAGGAGGTCGGCGCGCACGTGGTCTACGGCGTGGTCGGCCACAAGACCCACGCCAAGATGCTGATGGTGGTGCGGCGCGAAGACGAGCGCCTGAAGCGCTACGTGCACCTGTCCACCGGCAATTACCACCCGCGCACCACCAAGCTCTACACCGACATCGGCCTGTTCACCGCCAGCGAGGAGATCGGCACCGACGTCGCCGACATCTTCACCCAGCTGACCGGCCTCGGGCGCGCCTCGAAGCTGAAGCATCTGTGGCAGGCGCCGTTCACCCTGCACAAGCAGATCCTGCGCGCGATCCAGAACGAGACCCAGCTCGCGCAGAACGGAGGCAAGGGCCGCATCATCGCCAAGATGAACGCGTTGCTCGAGCCGCAGACCATCGCCGCGCTCTACGAGGCCTCGAGGGCGGGCGTCGAGATCGACCTCGTCGTGCGCGGGGTGTGCGCGCTGAAGCCCGGCATCCCCGGCGTGTCGGAGAACATCCGCGTCTGCTCGGTGGTCGGGCGCTTCCTCGAGCACTCGCGCGTGTTCTATTTCAACAGCGGCGGCGCGGAGGACATCTATCTTTCCAGCGCCGACTGGATGGACCGCAATTTCTTCCGGCGCGTGGAGATCTGCTTCCCGGTGCTCGATCCGAAACTGAAGAAGCGCGTCATCAACGAGGGCCTGAAGCCCTACCTCGAGGACAACTGCCAGGCCTGGGACATGGACCAGGACGGCCATTACACCCTGCGCGCGCCGCGCCGCGGCAAGCCCCAGGCGGCGCAGGAAATCCTGCTCGAGACACTGGCCCGCGCCCAGCTCCCGGCGTAAGCTTCACCTCCGCCCCGCGCAAGGCCTGGCGGCGCGCGTTTTTCAACGCCCATCCGAAATGAACTTGATATTGTGGCGTCATGCCGACGCCGAAGACGGCATTCCCGGCAAGCCGGACGCGGAACGCGGCCTGACCGCCAGGGGCGAGAAGCAGGCGCGGCGCGTGGCCGGCTGGCTCAGGAAGCGGCTGCCCGAAGATGTTCGCGTGCTGGTGAGCCCGGCGCGGCGCGCGCAGCAGACGGCGCGGGCGTTTACCCGGCGGTTCGAGACCGACCGCGAGCTCGGCACCTCGGCCGACCCGCAATCCCTGCTGAAGGCGGCGGGCTGGCCGGCCGCGGACGGCGCCGTATTGATCGTCGGGCATCAGCCGACCCTGGGCGAGACCGCGGCGCTGGTCCTCACCGGCAAGGCGCAGGGCTGGAGCGTGAAGAAGGGCGGGCTGTGGTGGCTCGAGAGCCGCGGCGACGGCGGCGTCATCGTGCGCGCGGTGATCGCGCCGGACGTTATTTGAGGGCGACGAAGGGGGGGCGCATGTTCGAATCGGCGGAACTCAATCACGACATCAGCAAGGCGGTCTATCGCCGCGAGGAGGCGAAACTGCGCCAGGCGCTGCTGGATGCGCAGAACGACTTGAGGCAGAGCGGGCGCTGCGCCGTGCTCGTCCTGATCGCGGGCGTGGAAGGCGCGGGCAAGGGCGAGATGGTCAACCTCCTTAACGAATGGATGGACCCGCGCTACATCGAAGCGCGCGCGTTCAACCTGCCTTCGGACGAAGAGTCCGAGCGCCCCCACATGTGGCGTTTCTGGCGCGCGCTGCCGCCGAAGGGCCGGATCGGCATCTTCTTCGGCGCGTGGCATTCGCAGCCGATCCTGGAACGCGTCCTGGGCCGCATCAAGACCGCGGAATACGATCGCCGCATCTCCGAGATCCAGCGCATGGAGAAGATGCTGTGCGACGAAGGCGTGTTGCTGCTCAAGTTCTGGTTTCACCTGTCGAAGAAGCAGCAGAAGAAGAGGCTGAAGCAGCTGGAGCGGGAATCGGACAAGGGCGGGCGCGTCATCAAGCTCGCGTGGAAGATGTACGACTTGTACGACGACTTCGCCGCGGTGTGCGAGCCGTTCCTGCGCCGCACGAGTTCCGCCGAGGCCCCCTGGATACCGGTTCCCGGCGCCGACCCGCAGTACCGCTCGCTCGCCGTGGGCCGCACGCTGCTGGCGGCGCTGCGCGAACGCCTCGACGAGCAGCCGGTGAAGCGGCTGCCGGACCGGACGCCGCCGCTCTTGCCGGCGCTCGACCGGCTCAACGTGGTCCGGGCGCTCGAACTGGACCAGTCGATGACGAAAGAGGAGTACCGCGAGCAGTTCGAGAAGTGGCAGGCGCGGCTCTTCGCGCTGTCGTGGCATCCGCGCTTCAGGGACATCTCGGTGGTGGCGGTATTCGAGGGCAACGACGCCGCCGGCAAGGGCGGCGCGATCCGCCGCGTCACGCGCTCGCTGGATGCGCGCAGTTACCACACGGTATCGATCGCGGCGCCCTCCGAGGAGGAGCGCGCCCAGCCGTACCTGTGGCGGTTCTGGCGGCACATGCCGCGGCGCGGCATCGTGACCATCTTCGACCGCTCGTGGTACGGGCGCGTGCTGGTGGAAAGGGTCGAGGGGTTTTGCGCCGAAGCCGACTGGATGCGCGCCTACGGCGAGATCAACGAATTCGAACAGGAGCTGGCGGGGCACGACACCGTGGTGGTCAAGTTCTGGCTCGCCATCAGCAAGGAAGAGCAGCACCGGCGTTTCAAGGCGCGCGAGAAGGTGGGTTACAAGCGCTTCAAGATTACCGAGGAGGACTGGCGCAACCGCAGGAAGTGGGACGCCTACGAGCAGGCCGTGTGCGACATGGTGGATCGCACCAGTTCTTCCTTCGCGCCGTGGACCCTGGTCGAGGCCAACAACAAGTACTACGCCCGCATCAAGGTGCTGAAGACGCTGTGCGGCGCGATCGAGGACGCGTTGAAGCGCGTCAAGAAAAAGCGCAAGCAGATCTGAGGAAAAAGGCGCCCTAGCTGGCGAGGGCGAGGTCGCCGCCCGCTTCCGGTTCCTCGAGCCCGGGGACCTTGAGTTCGAACCCGATTTCGTCCCACTCGCGGATTTCGTCGTGCAGCGCCGTCACCGTCAGCGGGTTGCGCGCGAGCCACGCGGGATCGAGGGCCAGCCGGAATTTCCTGCCCTGGCGCTTCGCCTGCAGCGAGGGCAGCGCCACGTCGGAGCGACTGCGGTAGAGCAGGGCGGCGAGCCGCAGCGCCAGCACCATGCTCCAGTCCACGTCGTGCTCCTCGATCTTCTTCGCGGCCTTGCCGAGGGAGCGGCGGTGAGCCTGCACCAGCACGGCGATGCGCGCCTGCTCGTCGCGCGAGAAGCCGGGCATGTCGGCGTTCTCGGCGATGTAGGCCGAATGCTTGTGGTAGCCGCTGAACGCAACCGAGATGCCGATCTCGTGCAGCTTCGACGCCCAGGCAATGGCGCGCAACGCGTCCTCGTCGGGCTCGCCCGCTTCCGCGTTGAGCTTGCGATAGAGGTTGAAGGCGAGCGCGCCCACGCGCCGCGCCTGCAGCGCGTCGACGTGGTAGCGCTGCATGAATTGCGCGACGGTGACGTCGCGCATGTCCTTGTGATGGACGCGCCCGAGCAGATCGTAGAGCACGCCCTGGCGCATCGCGCTGCCCGAGACCGCCATCGAGTCGATGTCGAGTTCCGAGAACACGGCGGTCATGATGGCGAGCCCGCCGGCGAACACCGGCATGCGGTCCGGCTTCAATCCCGCGAGTTCGACCTTGTCCATGTCGCCCGCCTTGATGAGGTGGGAGCGCAGGCGCTCGAGGCCGGCCGGGGTGATGCCGTCCTCTCCGAAACCGTTTTGCCGGATCGCCTCCCCGAGGGCGCGCGCCGTTCCCGAGGAGCCCACCGCCTGCTGCCAGCTGCCGCGCGCGAAGCGCGAGACGATGGGCTGCAGTTCGTTGCGGGCGGCGAGTTCCGCCTGCTTCATCGCGCCCTTGGTGATTTTTCCGCCCTCGAAGAAACGCAGGCTGTAGGAAACGCAGCCCATGAACAGGCTCTCCAGCCGCTGCGGGCGGTAGCCCGAGCCGATGATGAGCTCGGTGGAGCCGCCGCCGATGTCCACCACCAGCCGCTTCTCGCGCGAGGCGGGCAGGTCGTGCGACACGCCGAGATAGATCAGGCGGGCCTCTTCGCGCCCGGCCACCACCTCGATCGGAAAGCCGAGCGCCGCCTGGGCCTTGCGCAGGAAAGCCGGCGCGTTCTTCGCCACCCGCAGCGTGTTGGTGCCGATGGCGCGAACGGAACGCTTGTCGAGGCCGCGCAGCCGCTCGCCGAATCGCTTCAGGCAGGCGAGCGCCCGTTCCTGGGTTTCCTCGTCGATGCGCTTGTCCCGGGTGAGTCCCGCGCCCAGCCGCACCGGCTCGCGCAGGGAGTCGAGGGGATAGACCTGGTCTCCGACGACGCGCCCGATCTGGCAATGGAAGCTGTTGGAACCCAGATCGACGGCGGCAAGGGTGGAGAACTCGGGCATGGGCCTTACCAGGGGATAAGGCGGCGGTCGCGCGCGTGGCGCGGCGCGTGGAAGGGGCGGAATCCCGCCGCGGGCGCTTTACTGGCGCGGCGGGTTTGCAACGGACCGTACGGTTTCGAGCGCGTGATGGCGTCCTCTTGACTCTCTGGACGCCAGTATAAGGAAACTTGCGGCGCGCCGTAAGGGGGCAAGGCGGCAGGCGGCCTTCCCCCGTTCTTAATGCTGGGTCAGCGCTTCGCGTTCGATGGCTTCCGGGCCGGTGTGGCGCACGTCCTTGCCCTTCACCATGTAGACCACGTACTCGGACATGTTCTTGGCATGGTCGCCGATGCGCTCGATCGCCTTGGCGATGAACAGAATCTCGATCGCGTGGGAGATGGTGCGCGGGTCTTCCATCATGAAGGTGATCAACTGGCGCAGAATGCCGCGGAAGGCGTCGTCCACGCTGTCGTCCTGGCGCACGACCTTGGCGGCGACGGTGAGATCGAGCCGGGCGAAGCTGTCGAGCGCGTTCCTCAGCATCGCCAGCGCGACGTCGGCCATGTGGCGGATATCCCCGGTGCGCGGCACGAAGGGGCGGTCGCTGGCGTAGATCAGCTGCGTCATGCGCGCGATCTTCGCCGCCTCGTCGCCGACGCGCTCGAGGTCGGTGATGGTTTTCACCACCATCATCAGCATGCGCAGGTCGCCGGCCGCCGGCTGCCGGCGCGCGATGATGGTGCTGCATTCCTCGTCGATCGCGACTTCGAGAGCGTTGACCTTGTGGTCATCGTCCACCACGCGCGCCGCGATCTGGATGTTGCCGCCCGACAGCGCCTCCATGGCGCGCACGATCTGCTCTTCGACGAGGCCGCCCATCTGCAGCACGCGCGCGCGCACGGCTTCCAGCTCGGCGTCGAACTGTTTCAGGGTATGGTCGGGCATTACGATAGCCTCCAGCCGCGGTAAACGGCCAACGATATCAGCAGATTATTGCACTTTTGTGTCGCCAAAGGAATTTGGCGGCCTGCCGGGGAGGCCGCCGAATTCCTACCGGCGGATGGTTTCCACCCCGTGCCCGGTGCCGAGCAGCAGCACGTCGGCGCCGCGCTTCGCGAACAGGCCGTTGGTGACGACGCCGGTGATCTGGTTCAGCGCGTCCTCGAACTCGACCGGGTTGACGATGGTGAGGCCGCGCACGTCGAGGATCGCGTTGCCGTTGTCGGTGACGAAGTTCTGCCGCCATTCCGGGTGGCCGCCCAGCTTCCGCAACTCGCGCGCGACGTAGGAGCGCGCCAGCGGAATCACTTCCACCGGCAGCGGAAACTTGCCCAGTACGTCCACGAGCTTCGACCCGTCTGCGATGCAGACGAACTTTTTCGCCACCGCCGCGACGATCTTCTCCCGCGTCAGCGCGCCGCCGCCGCCTTTCACCATGGCGAGGTGGCGCGTCACCTCGTCGGCGCCGTCGACGTAGACCGGCAGTTCGTTCACGCCGTTGAGATCGAGCACCGCGATGCCGAGGTCCTTCAGCCGTTTCGCCGTCGCCTCGGAGCTCGCGACCGCGCCCTGGATGCGGTTCCTGATCTTTCCCAGCTCGGCGATGAAGAAGTTCGCGGTGGACCCGGTGCCCACGCCCACCACGCAGTCGTCGGGAACGTGCGCGATCGCGGCTTTCGCCACCGCTTGCTTCATCTCATCCTGAGTCATGCGATTGACTATACACCAGCGACTGTTCGCCCCGAAATGGCTGAATACACTGATTTTTGTTAACCTTGTCGGCCCCTATGGCTGCCAGGACCGACTACCTCGAGCGCATCCTCGCCGCGCGCGTCTACGATGTCGCCATCGAGACGCCGCTGGAGGTCGCGCCTTCGCTCTCCGCGCGCACCGGCAACCGCGTGCTGCTGAAGCGCGAGGACCTGCAGCCGGTGTTTTCCTTCAAGCTGCGCGGCGCCTACAACAAGATGGCGCACCTGCCGCCCGCCGCTCTCAAGCGCGGCGTGATCGCGGCTTCCGCGGGCAATCACGCGCAGGGCGTCGCGCTCGCCGCGCGCAAGCTCGGCTGCCGCGCCACCATCGTGATGCCGGTGACGACGCCGCAGATCAAGATCGCGGCGGTCAGGTCGCGCGGCGCCACCGTCGTGCTGCGCGGCGACTCCTACGACGAGGCCTATGCCCACGCCCGCGCGCTCGGGCGCAGGCGGCGCCTGACTTTCGTGCACCCGTACGACGATCCCGACGTCATCGCCGGCCAGGGCACGATCGCGATGGAAATCCTGCGCCAGCATCCCGAGCCGATTCACGCCATCTTCGTCGCCGTCGGCGGCGGCGGCCTGATCTCGGGCATCGCCGCTTACGTGAAGCGGCTGCGTCCCGAAATCAGGGTGATCGGCGTGGAGCCGGAGGACGCCGACGCGATGTGCCGCTCGCTGAAGGCCGGCCGCCGCGTCAGGTTGAAGCAGGTCGGGCTCTTTGCCGACGGCGTGGCGGTGAAGGAAGTCGGGCGCGAGACCTTCCGCCTGTGCCGCGAGCTGGTGGACGACATGATCCTGGTGGATACCGACGCCATCTGCGCCGCGATCAAGGACGTGTTCGAGGACACGCGCGTGGTCCTCGAGCCGGCCGGCGCGCTGGCGATCGCCGGCATCAAGGCCTGGAGCGCCCGCACCGGCGCCCGCGGCAAGACGGTGATCGCGATCGCCTGCGGCGCCAACATGAACTTCGACCGCCTGCGCTTCGTCGCCGAGCAGGCCGAGCTGGGCGAGAAGCGCGAG
>CAZOQY010000060.1:0-13361 GCA_964581835.1 uncultured Streptomycetaceae bacterium
GAGGTATCCCCTCGTGCTCCCCTCAGACGGTACCGGTTGCGGCCACGCCGCAACCGCACAGGAATAGCGGTATCACTTACTTGGGAGACGCGGGCATGGCAAACATCACCACACAACAGCTGGCCGAGTTGATCATCGGTGTGGCCCGCGCGCAACAGGCCATCATCGACGCGGCGGAAAGCCAGAAAGCGGGATTCAAGAGTTCCCACCTGGGGCCCGCGCTCGACAACGCCGCCAAGAGCCGCGTCACCACGCGGCCGCTGACGCTGCAGGAATTCCCTTCGCGCGTGCTGTTGCAGTGCCTGGGGCGAAACGGGCCCAGCGTCGAGCAGCTGACGCGCGACCTGGAGGCGTTGCTGAGCGGGCAGGGCGCCGGCGCCGCGGCTGCGCCCGCGGACGGCGGGCAGTCGCTCGACATGACTTGAACGGGTCGCGAGTCTCGGGTCGCGGGTTGCGCGTCGTGCTTGAGGAAATTGCCAGGCGAGTTTTGCCCCGGGACTCGGGACGCGCGACTAGGGACGGGAGACCGCGATAGCGCAGACGGCGCAGGCGGGGTCCCGGGCGAGCTTGATGATTCGCACCTGCATGGCGAGCGCATCGAGCAGCAGCAGCCGCCCGGCCAGCGTTTCGCCCGTTCCCGCCAGCACTTTCAGCGTTTCCGCCGCCTGCATCGACCCCACGATGCCCGTCAGCGGCGCGAACACGCCCATCACCGCGCAGCGCACATCCTCGTTTTCCCCGCTCTCCGGGAACAGGCAGGCATAGCAGGGCGCGCCGGGCGCGCGCCGGTCGAACACGGCGACCTGCCCGTCGAAGCGCACCGCCGCGCCCGACACCAGGGGCTTGCCGAGCTTCACGCAAACGCGGTTCGCGGCGTGACGGGTGGCAAAGTTGTCGCTGCCGTCGACCACCACGTCGGCGTCGCGCGCGAGCGCCTCGAGGCGCTTTTCGTCGAGGCGTTCCGCGAGCCCGGCGACCCGCACCTCGGGATTGATCGCGGCAAGCGTGGCGCGCGCGGAATCGACTTTTTTCCCGCCGACGGATTCGGTGCGGTGCACGATCTGGCGCTGCAGGTTGGTGAGGTCGACCGTCTCGTCATCGCACAGCGTGATCCTGCCTACCCCGGCCGAAGCGAGGTACAGCGCCACCGGCGAGCCGAGCCCGCCGGCCCCGATCACCAGCGCGTGCGCGGCAAGCAGGCGTTCCTGTCCCTCGATGCCGATCTCGGGCAGCAGGATGTGGCGGCTGTAGCGCAGCAACTGCTCGTCGTTCATACGATAGTGAGGCGAGAGGAGAGAGAGGCGTTAGGAGTGTAAAACAAAACGCCCGGCTTTCGCCGGGCGTTGGCCGTTTGTGCGCGTCGAACGCTCAGTTCGCGGCGCCGACGCGGGTGGTGCCGCGGCTCTTGAGGAAGGCGACGGCCTGGTTCAGTTCGTAATCGTGCTTCGACACGATTTCGCCGGGCTCGGGCTTCAGCAGCTTCGGATCGACTTCCTTCGGGCGCGGTTCCGGCGTGAAGTTGAACTGGCGCGCAGCCGCCTCGGTCGCCTTGGCCTTCTCCGCTTCCTTGTTGTTGTCGGTGAGGTGCTTGGTCAGGTCGGCCTCGCGCAGCTTGAGGCTGGCGGAGCGGTCGCCGCCGGTGCCGTCGTCGAGCGGGATGTCCGGCATGATGCCGCGTGCCTGGATTGAGCGGCCGTTGGGCGTGTAGTAACGCGCCGTGGTGAGCTTGATCGCCGTGCTGTTGCCGAGCGGCAGGATGGTCTGCACCGAGCCCTTGCCGAAGGTCGGCTGGCCCATGATCACCGCGCGCTTGTGGTCCTGAAGCGCGCCTGCGACGATCTCGGAGGCCGAAGCCGAGCCGGCGTTGACCAGCACCACCATCGGCACCGTCTTCGCTTCCGGCGGCAGCCGCCTGTTGAAATCCTCCTTCATGCGGCCGCGCAGGTAGTGCTCCGGCGTGGCGTTCAACTTCATCTTCGAGTCCTCGGTGCGGCCGTCGGTGTACACCACCAGCGAGCCCGCGGGCAGGAACGCGGCGGACACCGCCACCGCGCCGTTCAGCAGGCCGCCCGGGTCGTTGCGCAGGTCGAGGATCATGCCGCGCATCGGTCCCTGGTTTTCCTTGAAGTGCTTTTCGACCGCGCGCGCGAGCGTCTCGCCGGTGTGTTCCTGGAATTGGCTCACGCGGAAATAGGCGTAGCCGGGCTCGAGCAGGCGCGAGCGCACGCTCTGGATCTTGATGACCGAGCGCGTCAGCGTCACCACGATCGGCTTCGTCTCGCCCTTGCGAACGATGGTGAGGGTGATCGGGGTGTTGGGCTTGCCGCGCATGCGCTTCACCGCGTCGTTCAGCGTCATGCCTTTCACCGAGGTTTCGTCCAGCCTGACGATGAGGTCGCCGGGCTTGATGCCCGCGCGCGAGGCGGGCGTGTCGTCGATCGGCGCGACCACCTTGACGAAGCCGTCTTCCATGCCGACCTCGATGCCGAGGCCGCCGAACTCGCCCTGCGTGCCGACCTGCAGTTCCTTGAAGGCTTCCTGGTCGAGGTAGGCGGAGTGGGGGTCGAGGCCGGTCAGCATGCCGTTGATCGCCTCGGTGATGAGTTTCTTGTCGTCCACCGGCTCGACGTAGTCGCTCTTCACGCGCCCGAACACCTCGGTGAACGCGCGCAACTCCTCGATCGGCAGCGGCGCGGCCGTGGTCGCTTTCTGTGCCTCGGCCGAATAATTGAGGCTGATCGAAACGCCGATCAGCACGCCGATGACCAGCAATCCGATTTGCTGAAGCCTGTTAAGCATTGCCTGCTCCTTGAAGCCCGAGATTTGCTGCGAAACCCGCCGTCTACCGGATGCCGACCCAGTCCATCGGGTCCAGCGGCCTGCCCTGGTGCCTGAGTTCAAAGTATAAACCCGAATCGGCGTTGCCGCCGGATGCGCCCACCGCGGCGACCGGTTCCCCGCCGCGGATGGCGTCGCCGACCCGCTTGTAGAGGGCCTCGTTGTTGCCGTAGAGGCTCATGTAGGCGTCGCCGTGGTCGACGATGAGGAGGTTGCCGAAGCCGCGCAGCCAGTCGGCGAACACCACGCGGCCGTCGGCGACCGCCCGCACTTCCTCGCCGGCCCGGGCGGCGATGAAAAGTCCCTTCCAGACCACGCCGCCATCTGCACGTGGACCGCCAAAGCGGTTCGCAAGTTCCCCGCGCACCGGCAGGCTGAGACGTCCCTTGAGTTCCAGGAAAGGGCTGTCGCCCTCGGATGCCTGTGGCACCCGCTCGTTTCGCACTCGCGGGGCGGGCTTGGGGCGCGACACCAGCTTCGCCAGGCTGTCGACCAGCCGCGCGAGCCGGGCCTCGTCGCGTTTCAACGTGCCGATCTCGCGCCGCTGGCGCTGGACGTCGCGCGAGACCCGGGTGAGCACCTGGCCGCGGGCGCGTTTCTCGCGCTCGAGGCGCGCGCGCAGCGCCTTGCTCTCGGCGGTGACGGCGGCGAGTTCCGCCGCCTGTTCACCCGCCTCTTTCGCAAGCTGCTGCAACTGCGCCAGGCTCTCGCGCATCTCCCCGATCAGGCGCGCGCGGGCGCGCGAGATGTAACCGAAATAATGCAGACGGCGCGCGGTCTCGTTGGGGTCCTCGCGATTCAGCAGCAGCTTCAGCGGCTCCGACTGGCCGCCCAGATACTGCTGGTAGAGCAGGCGCGAGAGCCGTTCCTGCTGTAATTTCAGCGCGTCCTCGCGCTTGCGGGTCTCGGCGCCGAGTTCCGCCAGCCGCTTGTTCATTTCCCGGGACTGGGCGCCGAGCTCGCGCAGCGCGCGGTTGGTGTCGGAGATCGCGCGCTCCGATTCCCTGAGGGCATCGGCCGCTTCGCTGCGGCTTTCTTCCGTCGCGGCGAGGTTTTTCTGCAGCGACTCGATGCGGCCGCGCAGTTCTCGCAGTTCCGTTTCCTTCGCACCGGCCCCCGCCGCATCCGCGCCCGGGCTGGCCAGGAGCAGTACGAGGAAGCAGCCGCCGGCAAGCGCTCTCACGTGAAGGTCAGGAGAGACTTCCCGGTCATCTGCGGCGGCTGCGGCAGGCCCATCATCGCGAGCAGGGTGGGGGCGACGTCCTGGAGCGCGCCGCGCTCCGCCGCCCGGGCCTTGCGGCCGATGTAGAGCAGCGGCACGAGGTTCAGCGTGTGCGCGGTGTGCGCCTGCTTCGTGACGGTGTCGAGCATCGTCTCGGCGTTGCCGTGATCGGCCGTGATCAGCACTTCGCCGCCGGCCTCGCGCATCGCCTCGACCGCCCGGCCGATGCACTCGTCGAGGACTTCGATCGCGCGCGTCGCCGCCGCGAGATTGCCGGTGTGCCCGACCATGTCGCTGTTGGCGAAATTGCAGACGATGGCATCGTAGCGGCGGCTGCGAATCGCCTCCACCAGCCTGTCCGTGACTTCGCGCGCGCTCATTTCGGGCTGGAGATCGTAGGTCGCGACCCTGGGCGAGGGAACCAGCACGCGCTCTTCGCCCGGGTACGGCTGCTCCACGCCGCCGTTGAAGAAATAGGTCACGTGCGCGTACTTCTCGGTCTCGGCGATGCGCAGCTGCTTCAGCCCCTTGCCGGAGAGGTACTCGCCGAAGCCGCCGGCTATGCTCTGCGGCGGGAACGCCGCCGGCACGCGCGCGAAATCCTCGCCGTAGCTGGTGAGCGTGCAGGCGTAGCCCAGTTTCGGAAAATGCCCGCGCGCGAAGTCCCTGAACGCCGGATCGGTCAGCGCGCGCGTCAACTGGCGCGCGCGGTCGGCGCGGAAATTCATGCAGACGAGCACATCGCCATCGTTCATGCGCGAGGTCTCGCCGATCACGGTCGCGCCGACGAACTCGTCGGACTCGCCGCGTGCGTAGGCGGCCTGCAGCCCGGCCACGGCGCTGCCGGCGCGGTAATCCGCTTTTCCCCGCGTGATCAGGTCGTAAGCGGGCTCGACGCGCTCCCAGCGGTTGTCGCGGTCCATCGCGTAGTAGCGCCCGCAGATCGAGGCGATGCGGGCGGTCCCGAGTTCGTCGCATTTTCTCTGCAGGGCGGCGAGCGAGGCTTCGGCGCTCTTCGGCGGCGTGTCGCGGCCGTCGAGGAAGGCGTGCACCCGCGCGTCTTTCACGCCGGCGCGCGCCGCCATCTCGAGCAGGGCGTGGATCTGGGACTCGTGGCTGTGCACGCCGCCCGGCGAGAGCAGGCCGAGGACGTGCAGCGCGCGGCCGGCGCCGCGCGCGGTTTCCACCGCCTTCGCCAGCACCGGGTTCCCGGCGAATTCGCCGGTCTCGATCGCGTTCTCGATGCGGGTGTAGTCCTGGTAGACGACGCGGCCGGCGCCGATGTTCATGTGACCGACCTCGGAGTTGCCCATCTGGTTCTTGGGCAGGCCCACCCATTTCTCCGAGGCGTCGATCACGGTGTGCGGGAAGGTCTGCCACAGGAAATTCCAGTGCGGCTTGCGCG
Source organism: uncultured Streptomycetaceae bacterium (assembly GCA_964581835.1). GTDB lineage: Bacteria > Pseudomonadota > Gammaproteobacteria > Burkholderiales > SG8-41 > SG8-41. The sequence goes on from CAZOQY010000060.1 coordinate 5,466, forward strand.
CCTGGCAGATGGCGTTGTGCTCGCATTCCTCGCGGTGCCCGAAGCCGTCGAGTATGATCAGCAGGACCGGTGTTACTTTCATGATTTCACGGGCTTCCAGGCGTGGCGTCGTCCGCCGACAATTTTAAACCATTTGCCCGCGCCAGCCTGATCTTCGCCGGGCTCGCGTGGACGGCTCCATTCCTGCAGCCGTACCACCGTTTTCCGCTGACGAGCTTCTACAGCGAGTGGCTCGCGTTCGCGCTTGGACTTGCGGCGGCGCTGCTGTTGCTCGCCCGCGAATCGTGGCGGGAAGCCGCGTTGCCGGCCGTGGCGCTCGCGCCGGTCGGGCTGGCCGCGCTGGTGGGATTGCAGGCGGTGCTGGGACGCGTGCCGTACCCGGAACAGGCGCTGGCCGCGGTGCTGTACCTGCTGTGGGCGGCCCTGCTGATCGTGCTGGGCCACCGCTTGAGGCGCGCGTTCACGCTGGCGGGCGTCGCGGCGGTGCTGGCGTGGTTCCTGCTCGCCGGCGGGATGCTCAACGCCGTCGTCGGCCTGTTGCAGCATTACCAGGTCTCGACGCCGCTCGATTTCCTGGTCGGGCGCAAGACCGCGCTGCAGGTGTACGGCAACCTCGGGCAGCCGAATCACTTCGCCGCCTACGTCACGCTCGCCCTGGTTTCCGCGGCCTATCTGTACTGTTGCGGGCGACTGCGCGTTGCGCTGGCGGCGGGATGCGCCGCGCTGTGCCTGCTGGTGCTGGCCCTGTCCGGTTCGCGCAGCCCGTGGCTGTACCTGGGCGCGTTCGGCCTGCTGGCACTGCTGCTGCATCACGCCAGGCGCGACGACGGCAGCCGCCGATTCGCCGTCTTTGCCGGCTGCCTGCTGCCCGGCTTCGTCGCCGCGCAGTGGGTGGCCGCGCTGCCGATCCTGGCCCCGCCCGCCGGGTGGGTGAGCTCGGCGGAGCGGTTGTTCCAGCTGGCGGGCGGGATCGCGCCCAGGATCGAGTTGTGGCGCGAAGCCTGGAACCTGTTTCTTTCGGCGCCGTTGCTCGGCGCCGGCTTCGGCCAGTTCGCCTGGCATCATTTTACTGCGCACGCCGCGGCGGGCGCGTCGGCCGCGCCCGGCGTATTCAACCACGCGCACAACCTCGTCCTTCATCTCCTGGCCGAAACCGGCCTGGCGGGCGCGGCGATCGTGGTCGGCGGCATCGCGTTGTGGCTTGCCGACCTGGCCGTCGGCCTGAAGCGCGCCCGCTTCGGTCTCGAGTGGGGATGGCTGCTCGCGCTGGCCGCCGTCATCGGCATCCACAGCCTGCTCGAGCATCCGTTGTGGTACTCGTACTTTCTCGGCATGGCGGCGCTGCTGCTCGGGTTCGGCGCCGAACGCGTGCTCGTGCCGCGCTTCGGCGGTGCGGCGCGCATGGTCGCGGGCCTCGCCATCATCACGGGCGGGTTCAACCTGGTCGCGATAATCGGCCCTTATCGCGAATTCGAGAGATTGTTGTTCCAGCCGGGATCCGCCGCCGCGCGCATGGACAGCGACGCCTCGCTCGCCGCGGCCATCGCCGGCCTGTATCGCGAGCCGCTGCTCGTGCCGTACGTCGAGCTGGCGGTTGCCTACGGCCTGACCGTGGACGCGGAAAAATTGCCGGAGAAGCTCGCGCTCGCCAGCCGGGCCATGCATTTTGCGCCGGTCCCGGTCGTGGTCTATCGCCATGCGCTGCTGCTGGCGCTGGCGGGCGAGCGCGAAGCGGCGCTGGCGCAGCTCGAACGCTCGCTGCGCGTCTATCCCGGCGAGGCGGGCGATGTCGCCAGGCAGCTCGAGCCGCTCGCGCGCCGCTGGCCGGGGGAATTCGGCCCCCTGCTAGAATTGGCGGCGGCAAAGGAAGTGCGGCGCGCGGTGACTCCATGACCATGACGACAGGCACGGCGACCGGCGCGCCGGGCCTCACGGCGGCACATTTCAGCCTGGCGGCCGTCGGGTTGATGTTGACGTTGCCCTTCCTGCAGCCCTTTCATCGTTTTCCGCTGACTTCGTTCTACAGCGAGTGGCTCGCGCTCGCGCTGGGCCTGCTCGCGCTGGCGGCGCTCGCGCGCGGGCGGTTCTGGCGCGACGCGCAGTTGCCGGTGATGGTCCTGCCCCTGCTGGCCTTCATCGCCGTGCTGGGCATCCAGCACCTGTCGGGTCGCGTTGCCTACGGCGGGCAGGCATTGGCTGCGGCGCTGTACGTTGCCTGGGCGGCGATGCTGGTGATCCTGGCCCGCGGGCTGCGTCGCGAGATCGACCTGGAAGGGATCGTCACGGTACTGGCGTGGTTTCTCGCGGTCGCGGGCGTGCTGGGCGCGTTGCTGGCCTTGCTGCAGCACTACCAGATATCGGACCTGCCCTACACCCTGGTCGCGCCGAAGCGGGCGGTGCTGGTCTACGGCAACATCGCGCAGCACAATCACTTTGCCAACTACAGCACGCTGGCGCTGGCCTCGCTTGCCTACCTGTACGCCGGGCGGCGGCTGCATTGGGCCGGCGCGGCAATCGGCGCCGCGCCGCTGCTCTACGCGATCGGGTTGACCGGCTCGCGCAGCGCGGTGCTGTTTTTTGCATGGCTGCTGCTGCTGGCCCTGCTCTACGCCTGGCGGCGCGGGGCGGGCGGCCGGCGGCTGGCGGCCTGCGTCGCGCTGTTCATCGCCGGTTTTGCGGTCACGCAATGGCTCGCGCTGCTGCCGTCGTTCGAGTCCGGCGGCGGCACGGAAACGGTGACCCAGCGGCTGGCGGGCGGGGAAGGCCGCTCCAGCGCCACCAACATCGCGCACCGGCTGCACATTGCCCGGGAAGCCTGGGTCATGTTCCTGCAGGCGCCTTTTCTCGGCGTCGGCTGGGGGCAGTTTCCCTGGAACGATTTCGAATACCGGGCCCTGCATGGCGGCAGCCTCAGCACCTGGCCCTTCAATCATGCCCACAACATCGTGTTGCAACTGCTGGCCGAGACGGGGCTGGCGGGCACGCTCTGCATTGCCGCCGTCGTGCTGATCTGGATTTGGGGACTCAGGCGCGCCGCGGTCGATCTGCCGCACTGGTGGCTGCTCGCGCTGGCGGGCGTGATCGCCGTCCACAGCCTGCTCGAGCATCCGTTGTGGTACGCCTACTTTCTCGGCATCGCCGCCATCGGGCTGGGCCTGCTCTCGAGCAGCAACGTGACGCTGCGGCTCGAGCGCACCGGCCCGCCGCTGCTGGCGCTGCTGCTCGTCGCCACCGCGCTCTACGCCCTGTCGCTCCTGCTGAACTACCGCGACTTCGAGCGCCTGTTCGTGCGCGGCGCCGTGCGGCCCGATTCGGCGGAGTTTGCCGCGGCCGCGTCCCGCGCCCACCGCGAGCCGCTGCTCGCGCCCTACGCCGAGCTCGCGATCGCGACGGCGATGGGCCTCGACCGCGAGCGGTTGCGCGAGAAGCGGGAGATCAACGCGCGCGTGATGCGTTTTGCCCCCACCGCCGGCATCGTCTACCGCCAGGCGATATTGCTGGCGCTCGACGGCGAGCACGAATCCGCCGAGCGCCAGCTCGATCGCGCGATCCGCGTCTACCCGGACGAGCTGGATGCCGCGACGAAGATCATGGGCGAGGCGGCCGCGCGACATCCCGCCGAACTGGCGCCTCTGATAAAATTGGCGCTCGCCAGGCTCGAAGAGCGGCGCGCGGCGCGCGCCGTGCGCTAGCCTGGCAGTCTACGGGAGTGCCGGTTTGGAGCAGTTCCTGATTTTCCTGCAGAAAAGCCCCTTCAACATGCTGCTGCTCGGGCTGGCGGTGTCCTCGGGCGGGATGCTGTTGTGGCCGCTCGTCTCCCGGCCGTTCCGGCAGACCCACGAGGTGGGCGCGATCGAGGCGGTCCAGCTGATCAACCGGCGCGACGCGCTGGTGCTGGACGTGCGCGACACCGGCGACTACGCGGCGGGACACATCACCGGCGCCAGGCACGTCCCCGAGTCGCAGCTGGCCGACCGCATGAAGGAGCTCGAGAAATACAAGTCGCGGCCCGTCGTCGTCGCCTGCAAGTCCGGCGCCCGCGCGCCCGCGGTGAGCGGGCTGCTGCGCAAGCAGGGCTTCACCGAGGCTTTCGCGCTGCGCGGCGGCGTGCTGGCCTGGCAGCAGGCGGGGCTGCCCCTGGAAAAAAGCTGATGCCCAGGATCACGATGTACAGCACGGGCGTCTGCCCGTACTGCCAGATGGCCGAGCGGCTGCTGCGCTCGAAAGGCGTCTCCGAGATCGACAAGGTGCGCGTCGACCTCGAGCCCGAGCGCCGGGTGGAGATGATGGAGAAAACCGGCCGCCGCACCGTGCCCCAGATCTACATCGGCGAGACGCACGTGGGCGGCTACGACGACCTCGCGGCGCTCGACCGCGCCGGGGGGCTGGACCCGCTGCTGACCGCGGCGGGCAACTGAAGCAACCGAAAGCGAGCCATGAGCGAACAACAGCCGGTTTTTTCCATCCAGAAGGTCTACCTCAAGGATCTTTCTCTCGAGATTCCCAACGCCCCGCAGGTGTTCACCGAGCCGGAGTCGCCCACGGTCGACGTCAACCTGCACAGCGAGACGAAAGCCATCGACAACGGCATCTACGAGGTGGTGCTGACCGCCACCGTCACCGCGAAGCTGCGCGAGAAGACGGTGTTCCTGGTGGAGGTCGCGCAGGCCGGCATCTTCCTGATCCAGAACCTGCCGCAGCAGGATTTCGAGGCGATGATCAACGTTGCCTGCCCGAGGACGCTGCTGCCCTACGCGCGGGAAACGGTGTCCAACATCCTCGCCCGCGCCGGGTTCCCGCCGGTGCTGCTGCCGCACGTGGGCTTCGAAACGATCTACCAGCAGCGCATGCAGGAGAAGCAGCAAACCGGCACGGCGCCCGCGCCGCAGCCGTCATGATTCTCCGCCTGGCCGCGCTCGTCGTCGCCCTGCTGGGCTGGACTTGCGCGGCCGCCGCCGAGTTCCGCTCGGTTGCCGACAACGTCGCCATCCTCTACGACGCGCCCTCGGCCAAGTCGAAGAAGCTCTTCGTCGTGAGCCAGGGCTATCCGTTCGAGGTCGTGGTGGTGGTGGAGGGCTGGAGCAAGGTGCGCGACGCCAACGGCGACCTCACCTGGATCGAGAGCCGGCAGCTCGCGGACAGGCGCACGGTGCTGATCAAGGCGCCGCTCGCCCAGGTCCGGGAGGCCGCCGACGACAATGCGCCGGTGGTGTTCGAGGCCCAGCAGAACGTGCTGCTCGACCTGATCGAAGTGGCCGGCGGCTGGCTGCGCGTGCGGCACCGCGACGGGCAGGCCGGCTACGTTCGCGTCTCGCAGGCGTGGGGCGCCTAGGATCGTAATGGGTGATGCGTGATGGGTAATGCGCATAAGGCGGTTACCCACGACGACATGACGCATTACCCATTACCCATTACGCATTACCATCGATGAAGATCGCGGTACTCGGCGCGGGCGCCTGGGGCACGGCGATCGGCATCGTCCTGCAGGCGCGCCACGAAGTGACGCTGTGGGCGCGCGATGCCGCGTTGATCGAGGCGTTGCGCGCCGGGCGCACTAACCGTCGCTATCTCCCGGGCTTTGCGCTGCCGTCCGCCCTTGCGCTGACCGGCGAGCTGGCTCGGGCTCTCGACGGCGCCGGGCTCGTGCTTGCCGCCGTGACCACCAACGGTTTGCGGGAAATGCTGAAGGGTATCCGCGCGGCGGGCGCCGGCGTTCCTCTCGTCTGGCTGTGCAAGGGATTCGAGAGCGGCACGGCGCGGTTGCCGCACCAGATCTGCGCGGAGGAACTGGCGCCCGGCACGTCGCGGGCCGTGCTGTCGGGGCCCAGTTTCGCGGAGGAGGTGGCACGAGGCCTTCCCGCCGCCCTGACCCTCGCCTCCGCTGACGGCAGTTTCGCGCGCGACGCGGCGCGCGCGCTGCACGGTCCCACGTTGCGCATCTATCCGAGCGGGGACGTGGCCGGCGTGGAGACGGCGGGCGCGGTCAAGAACGTGATGGCGATCGCCGCCGGCGTCAGCGACGGGCTCGAGCTGGGACTGTCCGCGCGCGCGGCGCTGATCACGCGCGGGCTCGCCGAGATGATGCGCCTGGGCGTGGCGCTCGGCGGCCGGGCGGAGACGTTCATGGGGCTCGCCGGCGCCGGCGACCTGATACTCACCTGCACCGGCGACCTGTCGCGCAATCGCCGGGTCGGGCTCGCGCTCGCGCGCGGCACGCCACTCGCCGACGTGCTGGCCGGCCTCGGGCATACCGCCGAGGGCGTGCTGACGGCGCGCGCGGTGGCCGGGCTCGCGCGTGAGCTGAAAGTCGACATGCCGATCACGCGCGCGGTATGCCGCGTGCTCGACGACCCGAAGCAGGCGCGCGCGGCGGTGCAGGAACTGCTCGCGCGGGAGCAGACGACGGAGTATTGATTGGCCGATTGGATTTTCGCGGCGGTTACTGGCCGCCGCGAAAACCCAGTTGCCGCCAGGCTTCGTAAATCACCACGGCCACGGCGTTCGAAAGATTGATGCTGCGGCTGCCTTCCCGCATCGGTATCCGCAGCCGCCGTTCCGCGTCGAACCCGTCGAGTACCGCCTGCGGCAGCCCGCGCGTCTCGGGGCCGAACACGAACACGTCGCTGTCCTCGTAACGCGGCTCGTCGTGACGGCGCGCGCCCCGCGTCGTGACGGCAAACAGGCGCCGGCTTCCCAGCGCGGCGCGGCACGCGCGCCAGTCCTCGTGCTGCAGGATTTCAGCGTGCGCGTGGTAATCCAGTCCGGCACGCTGCAATTGCCTGTCGCGCAACGAGAAACCCAGCGGCCGCACCAGGTGCAACCGGCATCCGGTGTTGGCGCACAGGCGTATCACGTTGCCGGTATTGGGCGGAATTTCCGGCTCGAAAAGCACGATATCGGGCATGGGCGGGTTGCTGCGGGTGTTAAAACAAGATATCCTTACATATCAAAGGGATGTATCACGAAGTTGATAGTGGGCGTTAGCGGGTACACCCGATACCAGGAAGAGGCACCGATGGGCCGGCCTGAGAAAATCCGCCTCGGCGAGATACTAATACAGCAGAAGCTGCTCACCGAGGAGAAGCTGAAGCTCGCCCTCGATGAGCAGAAGAAGTCCGGCCGCCGGCTCGGCCGCGTGGTAGTCGAGAAGGGCTACGTCACCGAAGAGCAGATTTCCCAGGCGCTCGCCCGGCAGCTGAACGTTCCCTTCATCAGCCTCAAGCATTTCAACATCAAGCGCGAAGTCGCGCTGAAACTGCCGGAGACCCAGGCGCGCCGCTTTCGCGCGCTGGTGCTGGAAGACGCCGGCCGCGCCTACAAGGTCGGCATGGCCGATCCCACCGACCTGGTGGCGTACGACGAGATCGCGCGCGTCCTGCAGCGCGACATCGACCTGTCGGTGGTCATGGAATCCGAGGTGCTGAGCTTCATCGACCGCACCTACCGGCGCACCGAGCAGATCACCGGGCTTGCCCACGAGCTGGAAGCGGAAGTCGGCGACACCGCCGCGGTGGACTTCGGCGCGCTGGCGCTGACGCCGGGGCTCGAGGAAGCGCCGGTGGTGAAGCTGCTGCAGACCGTGTTCGAGGACGCGATGCAGGCGCGCGCTTCCGACATCCACATCGAGCCGCAGGAGAAGCGGATGCACATCCGCTTCCGCATCGACGGCGTGCTGCACCTGCAGACCGAGTCGGATTCCAAGATCGCCTCCGCCGTGGTGCTGCGCCTGAAGCTGATGTCGGGGCTCGACATCTCCGAGAAGCGGCTGCCGCAGGACGGGCGCTTCAACGTCAAGATCGGCAACAACCACGTCGACGTGCGGATTTCCACCATGCCGACGCAGTACGGCGAGTCGGTGGTGATGCGCCTGCTTTCCCAGGCGAGCGGCGTGCTGGG
>CAZOQY010000061.1:0-3006 GCA_964581835.1 uncultured Streptomycetaceae bacterium
TTCTCTGTGCTCTCTGTGGCTGATTGGGTTTTGAGCATTTTTGAGACGGCCTCTAATCTTCCCGGTAGAACACCGTCGCCGCAGGATGGATGCGGATGGGCTGGGCCCAGTCCTTGTACTTCGCGGCGAATTCGCCGCGCACCTGCACGGCGGTGTCGTCGGCGGACTTGCCCTGCTTCTTCAATTCGAGCACCCGCGAGCGCAGGGCTTGCAGGTACTCGCGGTAATCGGCGATCAGCGACGGGCTCGCGACCGGGTAATGCGCGCCGACGACCTTGAGCGGCTTCAGCTTCTCCATCGCATCGAGGCTCGCCAGCCACGCGCGGCCGCTCGACTGCGGCGTGGCGAAGGCCGGGAACAGGTCCTTCATCGCGAGGTCGCCGGAGAACAGCACGCGGTCCTGCTCCACGAACACGACGGTGTCGCCGCGCGTGTGCCCCGGGCCGAGGTGCAGGATGCGCACGCGCACGCCGCCGAGATCGAGCGTCTTCTCGCGCCCGAAGATCTCGGTGGGCGGGCGAAACCCGGTGAAGCCCTGCAGGACTTCGGCGATCGCGGGCGAGCGGCTCGCGAAGCTCTGCACCCACTTCATGCCCATCTCCTCCACGTCCTGCTGCTGGGGCGCTGCGCGCAGGATCATCGCGCCGTCGGGAAACGCCAGCTCGCCGGTCGTGTGCTCGGGATGGAAATGGGTGTTGACGACGTAGAGGTCGGCGCCCTTTCTCACCCGCATCGCCTCGCGCAGCACGATGGTGCCGCTCTTCATCCCCATGCCGGGGTCCACCACCAGCGTCGCCTTCTCGCCGACGATGATGCCGACGTTGGGCACCATGGCCGCCCTGGCGTCGGGGATCAGGTAGACGTTCTCCGAGATCCTGACGATCGCGCCCTCGCGCACGACCGGCGCCGGCGCATGGGCCGGCGCCCCCTGCTGCGCCAGGGCAGAATGACCGACACCCGCCAGCGCGATGACTAACGCGGAAAATCTCACGGTCTTCTTCAAGCTCATTTCATCGTCCTCGATCGGAAACTGAAAGAAACAGGGCCGCGCCTCGCGCGACCCCATCACCCGTCACACGTCACTCCAAGCATTCTCAAAACCCCGTTTTGCCACAGAGAACACAGAGGTCACAGAGAAAGAAGAACATTGATCCGGGGATGGGCTTTTCTCTCTGTGTTCTCTGTGATCTCTGTGGCTGATTTGAGTTTTTGAGATAGTTACTCGTCACTCACCTGGCCAGCGGATCCGGCCGCATCTGGAACTTCACCACCTTCGGCCGGTTCTGCGTGCCGCCTTCGTAGTGGAATATGGTGCGCGTGGAGTCCGTCGCCCACAACGCGCGGCCTTTCCAGCCGGCGCCGGGGTCGTCAATGCGGCCCTCCGCCCACTTGGCGAAGAAGCCGCGGTACGGCACGCGGATAGTGACCCATTTCTCGTTGACCAGCGCGAAATACGAGTCGCTCATGTTGCCGGTCGCGATCGGCACGTTCGCGCCCAGCCCGAACGTGTTGAACTGGTCCACCCAGGTGTAATAACTCGCCTCGGCGCTGCCGTCGTCCTGCACGTCCCTGAAATTCGGCCCGGGGAAGCGGTACAGCGTCCAGCCCTCGGGGCAGTGCTTGCCGGTCGCCTTGGGACCGTTCAACGGGCCCTTGCACTTGCTGCGGTCGAACTTGCCGAGATGCCCGCTCGCGAGCGAAACCCAGAATATGCCGTTGCGGTCGATGTCGCCGCCGCGCGGCCCGTAGCCCGGCAACGGCGGCTCGTAGACTTCCGTCAACGACGTGTGCGTGGGGTCCGGACCCGGCGCGACCCGCACGACGCGGCCGGGATAGCCCAGCTGGGTGCCCCAGATCGAGCCGTCCTTCGGGTTGTAGCCCACGCTGTAGAGGTTCGCCGCCACGCGCGTGTCCTTCGACGGGTCCGCCGCCTGGTTCGGCTCGATGAAGTCATCGCGCCTGCCGTTGCCGTTGGTGTCGAGCACGAACGGCGACCAGCCCTGCGCCCGCTTCTCGTCGCCGGTCTCTTCGAACAGCTTGCGGTTGATCCAGCCGAACGCGCCCGGCCCGGTGACGCCGCTCGAGAACCACAGCGTGTTGTTGGCATCTTCCGCCAGGATCACGTGGTGCGTCGGGAAGCAGGTGCTGATCAGCGTGAACTTGCCGGTCGCCGGATCGTACATCGAGGCGTGGCGACCGGAGCTGTTCAACGGGAACACCTTCGCCGACGGGTGATCGCCGCCCTTGCGGCAGTAATCGGGGTTGGCCGCGGGACGGATCCGCACCGCCGCCCACACTCGCCCCTTCTCGTCCATCATCTGGTTGTGGGTGTTGGCCTGGGCGTCCCAGATCGGCTCGGGGCCCCAGTACGGCGACGGCGCCATCGGGTCGGTGCGATGAGACGGCGTCTTCGGGTCGCGCACCGGGTGCCGCACCGTCGAGGCGACGTGCTTCAACGGGTCGAGCACCGGCCAGTTGTCCGTGCTGTTCTCCGGGGCGCCGTAGAGCTTGCCGTTGGCGTTGACCGTGGGCTTGCGCCGGTCGGTGGAAATCAGGTCGTGCATGTAGTGGGTCGGCGAGCTCCAGTCCCACATCGTGAGCACGATGTTGCGCTCGACGCCCTGCGGGCGCTGTGGCTGGGCGAACGGCAGCTCGCCCTTCGCGATGCGGTCGGTCCAGTCGGCGAAGTTGGAGATCACGCGCTCGCGGTCGAAGCGGTTGATCACGTTGATCATCTGGGTCATGGCCTGCCCCGAGGCGAGGCGCCGCACCCATGCTTCCGTGGATTTCATGTGGGCGAAGTCCTTGGGCATGATGCGTGTGCCCTTGGCGCCGAGGGCATGGCACGACATGCAGCCGGTGGTCTTCAACTGGTTCAACCACTCGGGCTGGCTTTTCATCGGCCCCACGGGAAATTCGTTGCTGGCCGGAACCTTCAGCATGGAATACCAGTAGATCGGCGGGTAGTACTCCGCCGCCGCGGCCGCGCCCGGCGCGATCACCGCG
>CAZOQY010000061.1:3106-13290 GCA_964581835.1 uncultured Streptomycetaceae bacterium
CTACATTACCCCAAAACCCGCGGCGGGTGACCATCCTGTTTGTGGGAAAATGGCCCAATGGAAATCAGGCGCCTGGGTCCGGGTTTCGCCGCGGAGGTGCGCGGGGTGGGGCTCGCCGACGTGGCGGCGCGCGACGACGCCTATGCCGCGGTGCGGGCGGCGTTCGAGGAGCACTCGGTCCTGCTGTTCCGCGGCCAGCCCATTACCGACGAGCTCCAGGTCGCCTACTCGAGGCGCTTCGGCCCGCTGGAGGTCGCCAAGGCCGCCTCGCGCGGCGAAGGCACGCCGTTTTCCGTGCTCACCAACGTCGAGCCCGACGGCAGCCTGGTGCCGCCCGACCACAAGGAAGCGCTGCGGGCGCGCGCCAACCAGCTCTGGCACACCGACAGCTGCTTCAAGGACCCGCCCGCGCTCGCTTCCGTGCTGTCGGTGCGAATCCTGCCGGGCACCGGCGGCGAGACGGAGTTCGCCTCGAAGCGGCTCGGCTGGGAGCGGCTGCCGGCAACGACGCGGGCGCGCATCGAAAACGCCTGCGCCTGGCACGACTACGCGCACTCCCGCGGCAAGATCTCGAAGAGCATGATCTCGGAGCGCGAGCGCGCGACCCTGCCGCCGGTGCGCTGGCGCATCCGCTGGCGCAACCCCGCGAACGGGCGCGACTCGCTCTACCTCGCGTCGCACACCTGCGCGATCGACGGCATGCCGCGGGACGAGGCGCAGGCCCTGATCGCGGAGCTGATCGATCACGTCACCGCGCCCGGGCAGACTTACCTGCACCGCTGGCAGCCGGGCGACGTCATCATGTGGGACAACCGCTGCGTGCTGCATCGCGGCCGCCCCTGGCCCGACAACGAGCCGCGCCACATCGTGCGCACCACCATCACCGCTACCGACGCCGACGGGCTGGCGGCGCTGCGCGCCGCCTGAGGTATGAGGGATGAGGGATGAGGGCGGAGGAAAAATCGTGAACCCGGTTAAAGGCTTTCCCCTCATTCCTCATCATTCATCCCTCATCCCTGATTTCCCTCATCCCTCATCCCTCCGCCCTCATCCCTGCTTCTAATGTTCACGCCCGAGAACGACCTGGAAATCCTGTTCATCGACGCCGCGGCGGACGCATCGAAGCGCCCGGCGTTCTATCGCCGCTTGCTCGAGGCGACGGTGCTGATCGCGCACGACGGCTCCTCCACCGCGCCCGGCAGCCTGAAAGCGGCGCGCGAGAAGCCGGTGTTCCGCATGCTGGAGATCGAGGGCGTGCCGCACTGCCCGATGTACACCTCGACGGCGCGCGCGGCCGCCCGGGGCGGCCGCGAGGGCTACTTCCATCAGGTGAACGCCCGCGCGCTGATGGAAAGCCTGCCCGGCACGCCTTTCGTCCTCAATCCCGGCTCGAATCCCTCCAAGGTGTTTAGCCGCGAGGAGATCGCGGCGCTGCTCGACGGGTCACTGCCGGCCGCCGGCAACAAAGACGCGAGCAACGCTTGAAGAACATGCTCGGCAAGGCAAGCAAGGCGATCTCGGGGGTTTTTCTCCGGGGCATGGTCGTCGTCCTCCCCATCACCCTGACGCTGGCGGTGCTCTTCTGGCTGGCCACGGCGACCGAGAACGCGCTCGCCGCGCTCCTCCGTTACCTGCTGCCCGACTGGAAATACTGGCCCGGGCTGGGCATCCTGCTGAGCGTCGCCCTCATCTTCGCCGCCGGCATCCTGGTAAGCGGGCGCATCGCGCAGCGGCTGCTGGGCTACGCGGACTCGCTGCTGGCAGGCATCCCGGTCGTGAAGAGCATTTACCTCAGCATCCGCGACATCGCGAACTTCATGTCGCAGGATTCGAAGGCGGGATTCAGCCAGGTCGTGGCGGTGCGCATCCAGGAAATGCGGCTGATCGGCTTCGTGACGACGGAGGATCCCAGGGGACTGCCGGCGACGGCCGACGACAAGCTTATCGGCGTCTACCTGCCGATGAGCTACGGCATCGGCGGCTACACGGTTTACCTGCCCAAGGCGCTGGTCGAGCCGCTCGACATGTCGCTCGAGGACGCCATGCGGATCACGCTGAGCGGCGGCGTGTCCACGGACAACGGGCAGAAAAAAGACAAGGGCGGATAAACAGGGCCGGTCCTGTCCTACTTTTTTCCCGCCGCGACGATCGCCTCGATCACCGGCCCGGCCGAATCCGGCACGCGCCCGCCCAGGTTCCCGGCCAGCCCCATGCGATCCATTTCCATGAACCAGGCGCGCGTGGCTTTCGTCATGCGCGTCGAGGAACCCAGCGAGCGCAGCAGTTCGATCGTGTCCGCCATCTCGTGCGCGCGCCGGCCGGCGTGCACGGCCGTGCTGCCGACGAAGCGCCTGATGACCTGGGCAAACGGCATGCCGTCCATCCAGCGCACGAGTTCCGCCTCCACGGCCTCGCGCATGCCGCGGCGTTGCGCCGCCTCCAGCGTCTCGAGCAGCAGCCCGGTGATTCCTTTCATGAATACCGCGCGCAGCAGCTTCATCGCGCTGGCGGCGCCGGCACCGCCCTCGACCACCTCGATGTTCATTCCATAAGGTACGAGCAGTTCGCGCAAGCGCCCGGCCCGGGGGCCGCTCGCGAGCAGCAGCACCTTGAGGCCCTCGACCGGCACCGGTCCCATGATCGCCGCGTCCACGAAGACCGACGGCTCGTCGAGCAGGCCCGGCGCCTTTTCCATGGTCTTGACCGACGCCGCGCTCAGGTCGACGTAGACGTGTTCCGGCCGCAGATGCCGGCGAACGGATCGCAGCGCGGAGAGTGCGTTTCTGCCGGGGGTGACGGCGAGGATGACGTCCGCGCGGCGGCACAATTCGCGCGGGCTCCCGACCAGCTCGACACCGGCTTCCACTGCCCGCGCGCGCAGCGGATCGTCGGACCCAGCTTTCGCGCCAGAGCGGCTGTACGCGACCATCCCGGCGAGCCCGTTGCCCGACAGCCCCTTCGCGAAGTGATACCCGGCTTCGCCGAAACCCATGAAACCCAGTTTCACTGCAGCCGCCTCCATCGGGTTCCCTCTTCCGGCTCAACTACGTGACACGATGAACCGTGACGCGATACAGCGTGACGCGGTGATGCGTGACGTGATAATGCGTAATTACAGAACGCTGCGTGCGGCCTCGCACGAACCGCGCCTCTTCGCGTCACGCCTCATCGTGTCACGAACCACCGTGTCACGCCTCATCGCGTCACGCTTCATTCAGCCTTGATACCCGCGTCCTTGACCACCTTGCCCCAGCGCGCGTACTCGCCGCGCAGGAACGCCGCGGTCTGGTCGGGGGAACGCGTTTCCGGCTCGCCGCCCAGCGCGCGCATCCGCGACTGGATCTCGGGCGGCGACATCACCTTCACCGACTCGGCATGCAGCCGCTCGATGATCGCGCGCGGCGTGCCGGCCGGCGCCATCAGCGCGTACCAGTTCACCGCCTGCAACTCCGGCATCCCGGCCTCGACCGACGTCGGCATGTCCGGCAGCGACTGCGCGCGCCGGGTGTCCATCACGACGATGCCGCGCATGCGCCCCTCCTTCACGTAGGAGACGCCGCTCGAGACCACGGTGATCACCATGTCGACGTCGCCGCTCATGGCGCCGACCAGGCCCTGGCTCGCGGTCTTGTAGGGCACGTGGGTGAACTTCACCTTGGCGAGGCTTTCCAGGAGCCCTGCGGCGATGTGGTTGGCCGAGCCCACGCCGCCCGAGCCGTAGGCGATCTTGCCCGGCGACTTGCGCGCGAGCGCGACCAGCTCCTTCAGGCTCTTCGCCGGCACCGTCGGGTGCAGGAACAGCCCGTTGGGGATGGTCTGCAGCAGCACGACCGGCGTGAAGTCCCGCACCGGGTCGTAGTTGACCTTTGCATAGATGAGCGGGTTCGTGAGCAGCGGCACCGCGCCCATCAGCAGCGTGTAGCCGTCGGGCGCCGAGCGGGCCGCCGCCTCGAACGCGATGCCGCCGGCGGCGCCCATGCGCGGCTCCACGATCACCTGCTGGCCCAGCGCCGGAGAAAGCTGCTGCGCCACCATGCGCGCCGTCAGCTCCGAGCCGCCGGCGAAGCCGACGAGGATGCGCACCGGCTTCACCGGATAGTTTTGCGCGCCCAGGGCGGTACTCCATGCAATCGCCAATATGGCAAAAACCGAGCACGCCATTTCCCGCGATGCGCGCAAAACTAAAAATGTCCTGAATGTCATGATCCTGTCTCCTGGTCTTCGGCTTCCACCATCGCCCACACGCGGCGGAACGGCCCGCGGCTCTTCAACAATTCCGCGCCGGCGTCGGCGGCGGTCTGCTCGTCGATCCACAGCGGCCGGCCGAGACCGGCGGAAAGGCAGGCACGGCGCGCGTTTTCCTCGAACAGGAACGCGCCGCCCACCGCCTCCTCCACGCCGGCGCCGGTGATGGCCGCGCCGTGCGCGCGCATCAGCACCGCGCGGTGACGCCCGAGCGCCTTCGCCAGCGCCTCGCCGCGCTGCCGGTTGCTCACCAGCCGCGGATCGGGAAACACCGGTATGCCGTCGTGGAACAGCGTACCCATGAGATGGATCGGACGCAACGACTGCTCGCTGGTGGTGAACGCGGTGGAATGCATGCCGTGGTAGTGGATCACGCTGCCGACATCGGGGCGCGAACGCAGGATCTCCAGATGGATCGGGTACTCGCCCGGCAGCTCGCCGCGCCCGGCGAGCTTCTTGCCTTCCATGTCCACCAGCAGGAAATCGTCGGCGTCGGCCTTCAAGCCCAGCGAGTGGCGCGTGAGCAGGAAGCGGTCCGTGCCGAGGCGCACGCTCAGGTGGCCGAAGCCCTCGATGTAGCCGCGCCGGTAGAGGAAGCGCCAGGCTTTCAGCGCGTTGGCGGTCAGCATTGCGTCAGGTGTCATGGATGGGTCATCTCATTTCGGTGGAATCACGGGCAACAGCAGGTATGAAGGCCTGTCGCCGCCCGAGTGGATCGTCGTCGTCGCGCCCTGGTTGTAGTCCGCGTGAAAATGCGTGAAGTGCTGCGTGCCGACGCCGTCCGCGGGCGAAATATCGAGCCGCAGCTTGTGCCCCTTCCTGAACACCATGGACGTGGGCCAGATCTCGACCTGGCATTCGACGACTTCGCCCGGCTTCAACCACCGGCGCTCGTCGTGCGCGTGGTACGGCCGGTACGGCAGCGACTTCTCCGGGTCGAGCTTGCGGTGCGAGGCGCGCAGCCAGCCCTTGGTGACGCACTGGAGCGGCTCGCCCTGCTGCCCCATCTCGCACAGGTCCTTGTCGTCGGGTCCGATGTTGCGCAGCGTCGCGAAGATGTCGGTGTCCTCCCCCGTGCTCGACACCCAGATGTTGAGCACGATCGGGCCCGTGATCTCGGTGTCTTCCGCCATCGGCGGCGTCTCGAAGGAAACGCCGCGCGGCATCCTGCCCGGGCGCGTGCGCGCCGCCTGCGGGTAGCTCACCGTCGCGGTCTTCTGCGGCGCGGTTTTCGTCAATTCGCCTTCCACCGCCTTCGGGTCTTCCGTGCCGGCGCGGTCGATCTTCAGGAAATATTTCGTCCACTGCGTGCGCGGAATCGGCCAGTCGTCCTCGAAGCGGAACGCGTACGGCTTCTGGCTGCCGCCGGTGCGGATCTCGAGTTTGACCGGCGGCTCGTCCAGTATCCCGGTGTCGAGGCCCTTCAGCCACTGGTCGAACCAGCGCAGCTGGTCCATGCGCGCTTCCTCGGCGTGGAACGGGTGGTAGTGCGTGCCGCTGTGGATGCGCAGCTTGCGGAATATCGACGCTTTCGCGCTCAGGTAGCCCTCGGTGTTGCCGCGCAGGTGCATGGCGAAGCCGCCCCAGTTGCCGGCGCTGAATACCGGCACCCTGATTCTCTCCCAGTCGGCGCTGTTCTTGCGCCAGTAGCCGGAGTCGAGATCGTTCCTCATGTAGTTCCACAGCATGTTGTTGTCGAACGAGTCGGGGTTGTACGAGCGCGGTCTTCCGAGCAGGTGCAGCGCGGTGTTGTTGTTGGCCCAGCGCGCGATGAAGCCCATCGCGAAAATGCCGCCGTGGTAGGCCTGGTCGCGATACTGGTCGGCGCGCCCCTCCCACGGCAGGATGCACTTCAGCGACGGCGGATTGAGGTTGGCCACGCGCCACTGGAACGCGGCGTGGTACGAGATGCCGCAGGTGCCGACGTTGCCGTTGCACCACGACCGCTTCGCCACCCACTCGATGCAGTCGTAGCAGTCCAGCGACTCCTGGTACGAGCTGGGATCCGACTTGCCGGGCGACTTGCCCGAGCCGCGCGTATCCACGCGCAGCAGCGCGTAGCCGCGCGGGCACCACCACAGCGGGTTGAGCGTCTCCCAGTTCATGTAGGGATTCGCGGCCTCCTCCAGGTCGTCCGGCGGCACCCACAGCTTGTCCTTCATGTACGGCCCGATGTTCATGATCACCGGGACGCGCCCGTCGCTGCTTTCATTCTTCAGGTCCGGACGAAAAATATCGCCGTAGAGAACGGTGCCGTCGCGCAGCGGAATCTGCACGTCCTTCTCGACCACCAGCGGGCAGTCCTTCGGCTCCGACATACGCTTGCCTGTCGCCATCGTCCACCCCGCCTCAGTGACCGGAACCGGAGAACTGCTGCGCCAGTTCCGGATCGAACTCGCCGTCGATCAGCACGTAGAGCATCTTCACCATCTTGCCGGAGCGATTGCTCCAGGCGTGGCTGGTGCCGCGCTGGATGACGACGTCGCCGGCCTTCAGCTTGACCTCTTCCTTGTCGAGGATCAGGGTGATCTCGCCGTCGAGCACCACCGCGTAATCGAGCGTTCTGGTGCGGTGCATCAGCGGATGGCGGCCGCCCTTGCCGAAGGTGGCGGCGTCGGCACTGCCCATCTTGCCGAACATCTCCCGCGCCTTTTCCGGGGTCACGTCGCGCAGCGCTTCGCTGGTTTCCGGCGGCACCTCCGAGATGCGGAACACGGTGCCGCGCGCCACCGGCTGGAGTTGCCGCGGCCCGGCCACCGGGTCGGGCTCGTCGCGGGGGATCGGCACCGGCATCGCGCTGGTCTTCCAGATGTCGTTGGCGACCTGCCCGGGGCGCAGCGGGTTGGGATGTGCCGGCGCAAAGCCGTCCGAGACGACGATCGCGTTGCCTTCCGCATCGTGGCCGGTGACCACGCGCCGGATTGTTCCTTCCATGGGTTGCGCTCCGTGATTGACGTGGAAAAAATTGCGCCCCGATTCTACCCCGGCCGCAGCCGCCGCGGCGACGCGGAATCCATCATGCGGATTGCACCGCGCCCGCGGCCGGCGATTCCTCTATACAATTCCCGGGCGGCAAAACGACCGCGGGGGAGAAGCATGGCGGCATCGAAGAAGAAGAGCGGCGCCAGGAAAGTCCGGACCTACGACCTGCACAACCACGTCGTGCCGGAGAGCGTGATCCAGGCGGTGAAGCGCGACCCGAAGCGCTACGGCCGGCGCGTCGTCGAAAAAAAGGGCAAGCGCTACTTCGACGCCCACGGCCGGCTGATCGAACTGCGGCAGGAGTTCTTCGACGTCGAGGCCAAGATCGACTGGATGGATCGTTCCGGCATGGACGTCTCTGCGATCTCGGTCGGCCCCGCCATCTATTTCTACTGGCTCGCGTCCGGCCCCGGCACCGAGATCATCCGGCTCGCCAACGACGGCATCGCGCAGATGGTGGAGCGCCACCCCGACCGGCTGCGCGGCCTCGCGCACCTGCCGATGCAGGATCCGGAGGCGGCGATCGCCGAACTCGAGCGCGTCGTGAAGGAATACCGGTTCAGGGGGGTCGAACTCGGCACCTCGATCGAGGGCCTGCCGCTCTCGGACAGAAAATTCCGCAAGGTGCTGAAGGCGATCGAGAAGCTCGGCCTGTTCGTGCTGACCCACCCGTACCAGTGCATGGCCAGGGGCTGGATGGACCAGTACTACCTGCGCACCTTCGTCGGCTTCCCGCTCGACACCACCCTCATGGCCTCGCACCTCATGTTCAGCGGCGCGATGGACGAGCTGAAGAAGCTGCGCTTCCTGCTCGTGCACGGCGGCGGCTTCCTGCCCTACCAGATCGGCCGCTTCGAGCACGGCTACCACGAGCGCCCGGAACCGAAGGCAGGCGGCGCCAGCGCGCCGGCGAAGCTGTTGAAGCGCTTCTATTTCGACTGCCTGACGCACGACCCGCGCGCCACCCGCCACCTGGTCAACCTGGTCGGCGCCGATCACGTCTTCATCGGCACCGACAACCCGTACGACATGGCGCCGAAGGGCGACAGGTGGCAGGTGGGCCAGGTCGACGCGATTCCCGGCCTTACCCGGGAAGAACGCCTGTGGATCTGCGAGAAGACGGCGAAAAAGCTGCTCGGGGAACGATAACTCTCTACCAACAACGCAAACCCAGGAGGAATCCATGTCACTTCATGCCCTGCGTCGGCTCGCCGCCGTCACCGCCGCCGTTCTCGCCGTCGCCGCGACCGCCCAGGCGCAACCGTGGCACCCCGACAAGCCGATCGAGTTCATCGTGCCGACCGGCGCCGGCGGCAGCAACGACGCCGTCGCGCGCGCCGTGCAGGCGGTCATGCAGACCGGCAAGCTCGCCGCGACGCCAATCAGCATCCTCAACCGGACCGGCGGCAACCACACCGTCGCGCGCACCTACCTCAACACCCACCCGGGCGACGCGCATTTCATGTTCATGGACAACCCCACGATCATCGCGAACCGGCTCCTCGGCCTGTCGCAGCAGCAGTTCGGCGACTTCAGCCCGATCGCGCTGCTGGTCAGCGAGTACCCCATGCTGATCGTGAAGTCGGATTCGCCGATACGCGACCTCCCCGGCATGGTCGAGCGCCTGAAGAAGGACCCCGAGTCGGTCAGCATCGCCACCTCCAACCTCGGCGGCACCAACCACCTCGCGGTCTCGCTGGTCGCCAAGGCGGCCGGGGTTGACCCGCGCCGGCTGAAGGTCGCGGTGTTCAAGTCCAATTCCGAGGTCATCACCGCCGTGATCGGCGGGCACGTCGACGTGCTGGTCGGCTCGCTGGGGACGGCGAAGCCCCAGATCGCCGCGGGCAACGCCCGCATCCTCGCGCAGGGCCTGCCCCAGCGCGGGACCGACCCCCTGCTCGTCAACGTCCCCACGTTCCGCGAAGCGGGCTACGACGTCACGATCGCCAACTGGCGCGCGTTTTCCGGGCCGAGGGGATTGAGCGCCGCGCAAATCGCCTACTGGGAGGAAACGCTCGCCCAGGTGGTCGAGTCCGAAGAATGGAAAAAACTGCTGGCGGCGCGGGCCTACGCGCCCACCTTCCTGCGCGGCCGGGATTTCCTGAAATTTCTCGAGCGGGAAACCGTCGTCATCAAGTCGGCCCTGGGCGAGCTGGGCATGCTGAAGTAGCCGCGTTCGCCCGCGGGCGGCGGCCTCAGGGCTTCGCGCCGGGCGCCATGCCGAGGTCGGCGAGCATCTTCGCCAGCAGGCCGTACTCGGCGTCGAGGTGCTTGCGCGTCGCGGCACTGGCGAGAAAGCCCTCCGCCCAGCCGTTGTCGTCGAGGTCGCGCTTCCAGTCGTCGGTGCGCACGACGCGCGTGAACGCCTGGTCCCAGAACGCGATCTGCGCCGGCGTGAGTCCCCCGGCCGCGATGAAGCCGCGCCAGGCGTAGTACACCGCCTCGACCCCCTGCTCGCGGAACGTCGGCACGTTCGCGAGCCGTGCCGGCTGCCGCTCGGCCGAACTGATGCCCAGGGGGCGCGCAGCACCGCTCTGCATGTGCTGGATCGCGCCGCCGGGCGTGCCGACCCAGACATCGACGTGCCCGCCCAGCGCCTGCGTCATGCCCTGCCCGCCGGAGGAAAACACCACCGTCTTGACGACTCTCGGATCGACGCCGGCCGCGCGCGCGATCATGCCGATCACGATGTGGTTCTGGTTGCCACGCGCGGTGGCAAAAGCGAAACTGACCGAGGTCGGGTCCTTCTTCAGCCGCGCGACCACGTCCCTGATCGAGGCGAGCGGCGACTCGGCGCGCGTCCACGCCACCACGTACTCGCGCATCAGGATGTTGAGCGGCGTCATGTCCTGGTAGCGCACGCTGCCGATGCCGAGGATCTGGTTGGTGAGGAGCGCCGTCGACAGCGTGGCGATGTAATGGGCGTCGCCGGCGTGCTGCTGCGCCAGCGTCGTCCA
>CAZOQY010000062.1:0-9976 GCA_964581835.1 uncultured Streptomycetaceae bacterium
CGCTTGAAGATACTGGCCCTCGACACCTCCACCGAGTACTGCTCCGTCGCATTGTGGCGCGACGGCGAGGTGGACGCACGCGAGGCGCTCGCCGGGCAGCGCCATTCGCAATTGCTGTTGCCGATGGTGGACGAGTTGCTCGGGCGTCACGGGCTAGCGTTGAAGGCGCTGGACGGCATCGCGTACGGCCAGGGGCCGGGATCGTTCACCGGGCTGCGCATCGCCTGCGGTGTCGTGCAGGGGCTCGCTTTCGGCGCCGGCGTCGGCGTGGTGGGGGTGGCCACGCTCGCTGCGATGGCGCAGGCGGTCGGCGCCGAGCGCAGTATTGACCGAGTGGTATGCTGCCTCGACGCGCGCATGGGCGAGATCTATCACGCCGCCTACGCGCGGTCCGGAGCGGCCTGGGAGACGGTGCAGGCGCCGGGGCTCCATGTCCCGGAGGAGGCGCCGGTGCCGGCGGCGGGATCGTGGACCGGCTGCGGCAGCGGGTTTGCCGCGCACGGCGAGACGCTGCGGCGGCGCTACGGGGCGCGGCTCTCGGCTATCATGCCGGACATATTTCCGCACGCGCGGGACATCGCTCGGCTCGCGGTGGTGGAGTTCGAGGCGGGCAGGGCGATGACGCCCGAGCAGGCGGTGCCGCTGTACATCCGCGACAAGGTGGCTTTGAAGACGAGCGAAAGATGAGCGCACAGCTGGACATGATCCCGAGATACCGGCGCATGCTGGCCGGCGATCTCGACCCGGTCGTCGCGATCGAGGGTGCGATCTATCCGCATCCGTGGACACGAGGCAACTTCGCCGATTCGCTCGCGGCGGGCTATCACTGCTGGATCATCGAGTGTGCCGGCGAAATCGCCGGCTACACGGTGGTCATGATCGCGGCGGGCGAGGCGCACCTGCTCAACCTGAGCGTGGCCGCCTCCTGGCAGCGCCGCGGCATCGGGCGCGAAGCGCTCGGCTTCGTCGCCAGGCTCGCCCGCGATTACGGCGCGCAACAAATACTGCTGGAAGTGCGCCCGTCGAATATCGCGGCGATCGCGCTCTATGTTTCCGCCGGCTTCTCCGAGCTTGCCGTGCGCCGCGGCTATTATCCCGCCGGTAACGCGCGGGAGGACGCGGTGGTCATGCAGCTTCAGCTTGATAAAGCGTGATGCAGGATGCGTGGATAGTGGATGGTGGATAGTGGCTGATTCCGCGAAGAACCGTCGAGAACTGGTGTTGGAGGAAATGGGGCTCACGCCCGTCTGGCGTCTGCGCGAAGGCTCGACGGCGGTAGAGCCGCCGCCGGCCGCCGCGGATGTGGCGAACCGCCATCCACCATCCACCATCCACCATCCACCGCAGCCCGCCACCGGCGATCGACGGGCCGAAATCATGTCCCTCGATTGGGCGCAATTGAAGCAGCGCGTGGCCGGCTGCACGGATTGCCCGCTGCACGCGAAGCGCAACAAGACGGTGTTCGGCGTCGGCGACGAAAACGCCGACTGGCTGTTCGTGGGCGAAGGCCCGGGTGCGGACGAGGACGCGCAGGGCGAGCCGTTCGTCGGCCAGGCGGGGCGCCTGCTCGACAGCATGCTCGCCGCGATCAAGCTCGCGCGCGGCGCGAACGTCTACATTGCCAACGTCGTCAAGTGCCGGCCGCCCGGCAACCGCAATCCGGAGCCGCGCGAGGCACTTGCCTGCGAGCCCCATCTGCACCGCCAGATCGACCTGATCCGGCCGAAGCTGATCGTCGCGCTGGGCAAAGTCGCGGCGGCCAATCTCCTGGCGAGCGACGCCAGCGTGGCCAGCATGCGCGGGCGCGTGCACGATTACCGCGGCACGCCGCTGATCGTCACCTATCACCCGGCCTACCTGCTGCGAACCCCGCACGACAAGGCCAAGGCCTGGGTCGACCTGCGGTTCGCGGTGCGCACCCTGCAGGGGTTGCAGGGCGGGGCGGGTGTCCCCATTTAGCTATAACTGCGTCGCAGATGAGGCGTCGCAGATGAGACGTCTCAGGTGGGGCGTCTCAGATGAAGCGTTTCTTAAAGCGTTATAAACTCGCCGTATCTGAGACGCTGTATCTGCGACGTATTATCTGAGACGTAGTACCTGAGACGCTTTATCTGAGACGTTCCTGGAGGAGATCGGTAATGTTCAAGCGTATCCTCTCGATGGCCATGGTGGTCACCATGGCGCTGCTGTCCGGCTGCGGCTACAACACGCTGCAGAGCAACGACGAGGCCATCAAGGCGGCCTGGGCCGAGGTCGTCAACCAGTACCAGCGGCGCGCCGACCTGATCCCGAACCTGGTCAACACGGTGAAGGGCTTCGCCGCGCAGGAGGAGAAAGTGCTCCTCGGCGTGACCGAGGCGCGCGCCAGGGTGGGCACGATCCAGGCTACGCCCCAGCTCCTCAACGATCCGCAGGCCTTCACCCGCTTCCAGCAGGCCCAGGGCGAGCTGTCCTCGGCCCTGTCGCGCCTGATGGTCGTGATCGAGCGTTATCCCGACCTCAAGTCGAACCAGAATTTTCTCGACCTGCAGGCGCAGCTCGAAGGCACCGAGAACCGCATCACGGTGGCGCGGCAGCGCTACATCAACGCCGTGCGGGAGTACAACGTCGTCGTGCGTTCCTTCCCCACCAACCGGACCGCGATGATCTTCGGGCACCACGAGAAGCCGCAGTTCACCGTCGAGAACGAGAAGGAAATCAGCAAGCCGCCGGCGGTGGACTTCGGCACGGCCGCACCGAAGCCGGCGGAGAAGCCTGCTCCCGGCGCCAAGTAATCCGCCGGCCATGAGAGTTGGCGTGCTGCCGCGGGCGCTGCTCGCGGCGGCGTTGCTGCTTGCGTCGCTCCCGGCGCCTGCGCAGCAGGCGGTGCCGGCGCTCAAGGCCCGGGTTACCGATCTCACCTCCACGCTGACGGCCGAGCAGCGCGCCGCGCTGGAGCAGAAGCTCGCCGCCCTCGAAACGCGCAAGGGCAGCCAGGTCGCGGTGCTGCTGGTGCCGACGACGCGGCCCGAGCCAATCGAGCAATACTCCATCCGCGTCGTCGATCAGTGGAAGCTCGGCCGCAAGAACGTGGACGACGGCGTGCTGCTGCTCATTGCCAGGGACGACCGGGCGCTGCGCATCGAGGTGGGGCGCGGCCTCGAAGGCGCCATACCGGACGCTTACGCGAAGCGCATCATCGAGGAAGCGATCACCCCGCGGTTCAGGGAAGGCAATTTCCACGCCGGCATCGAGGCCGGTATCGACCGCATCGCGAAACTGGTCGACGGGGAGCCGATGCCGCCGCCCCCCGCGTCACCCTCGGGCGGTTCTTCGGGCTGGGACCCGGAACTCGTCTTGTACGGGTTCTTCGCATTGCTGGCGGTCGTGCATATGCTGCAGGCCGTGCTGGGCCGGTTGCTGGGATCGGCCGTCGTCGGCGCGGTGGCGGGCGGCATGGTCTTTTTCATGGCCGGGCTGAGCGTGGCGCTGGGCACGGCAGTCATCGTCTTCCTGGCCAGCCTGATACTGAGCCCGCTACTGAAAGGCATGTGGTCATCCGCCGGCGGCTATTCCGGAAGTGGACGGGGCGGTGGGTGGTCGTCCGGCGGCGGATACAGCGGCGGTGGATACGGCGGTGGCGGAGGCGGGTTCGGTGGAGGCGGAGCGTCGGGACGCTGGTAAATGGAAGCGAAGCGACTCATCCATCACCTGAGGATCCCGCGCTGGATGGCGTACCGCGCTTTCCCGCGGAAGACGCGCGACCGCATCCAGCAGGCGATCCGCGATTCCGAGCGGACCCACGACGGCGAGTTGTGCTTCGCGATCGAGGCGGGCCTGGGCGTGTTGGCCCTGCTGAAAGGGGCGACTTCGCGCCAGCGCGCGCTGGATGTCTTCGCGCGGCTGGGCGTCGCCAACACCCGGCATGCGAACGGCGTGCTGGTCTACGTGCAGCTGGTGGATCATTGCATCGAGATCGTCGCGGACCGCGGTATCAGCGCGAAAGTCCCGCAGGGCGAATGGGACGGCATCTGCCGGCGCATGGAATCCGCTTTCCGCGCCGGCGATTTCGAGGCCGGCGCGCTCGCGGGCATCGCGGAGATCACGGCGCTGCTGGCGCGCCACTTCCCGGCGGGCGGCGTCAACCCGGACGAGTTGCCGGACCGGCCCGTCGTCCTCTAGCGGCACCGCAGCAGGCCGGTGGCTTCTGCTATGCTCGCGTCCATCGGAGGAGGAGGATGCTGGAAGCGATAAGCAGCGGGTTCATGGCGTTGTTGACGCCGCAGGCCTTGCTGTTCATGTTCATCGGGGTCATCTACGGCCTCGTCATCGGCATCCTGCCGGGCCTGGGCGGCGTGGTCGCCATGGCGCTGCTGCTGCCGTTCACCTACGGTTTCGAGAAAGCCGCGACGCTCGCGCTGCTGCTCGGCGCGCACATCGCCACCATCTGGGGCGATTCCGTCACCAGCATCCTGTTCAGCGTGCCCGGCTCGGCCAAGGGCCTGGCGTTGTGCTTCGACGGCTACCCGATGACCAAGCAGGGACAGGCTAAGCGCGCGCTGGCAGCTTCGGCCACCGGCGCGTTGCTGGGCGGGATCATCGGCGCGGTGTTCCTCGCCTTGTGCATCCCGCTGATCCGCCCGGTCATCCTCGCGCTGGGGCCGAGCGAGTACCTGATGATGGCGCTGTGGGGCCTCACCGTCATCGCCACCTTCAGCCAGGGCTCGCTCATGAAGGGCCTCATCGCGAGCCTGCTGGGCGTGCTCGCCGCCTTCATCGGCATGGACGTCGTCACCGCCACGCCGCGTTTCACCTTCGGCTCCGAGTTCCTGATGGACGGCATCTCGTTCCCGGTGGCGATGATCGGGCTCTTCGCCGTATCGGAAATGATGAAGCTCGCGATCCAGGGCACGCCCATCGTCGACCGCGCGCTGGTGAAGGAGGTGAGCACGGTGTGGCAGGGCGTGCAGGACGCCTTCCGGCACTGGTGGCTGGTGGTGCGCTCGAGCGTCCTCGGCCTGTGGATCGGCGTGCTGCCGGGCGTCGGCGCGAGCGTAGCCGGGCTCGCCGCTTACGCGCAGGCATCGCAGACGTCGAAAAATCCGGAACGCTTCGGCAAGGGCGCGGTGGAAGGCGTCATCGCGCCGGATGCGACCATGGGCGCGAACGAGGGCGGGGGGCTGATGCCCACGCTCGCCTTCGGCATCCCCGGCGGCGAGAGCATGGCGCTGTTGCTGGTCGCCTTCATCGGCCTGGGCGTCGTGCCGGGTCCCGAGATGCTGACCAAGAACCTCGACCTGGTGTTCAGCATGGTGTGGATCATCGTCATCGCGAACGTGCTGGTCACGCTGATCGGCCTCGGCATCACGCCGTGGCTCGCGCGCCTGCCGTCGCTGCAGGCGAACCTGATGGTGCCGATCGTGCTGTCGGTGTGCTTCGTCGGCGCTTACGCCACCCGCAGCCGCATCGAGGACGTGGTGGTCGCCGCGATATTCGGCGTGCTGGGCTACCTGATGGACAAGTACCAGTATTCGCGGGCGAACTTCGTCATCGGCATGGTGCTGGCCGTCATGATCGAGCGCAACCTGCACATCTCGCTCACGCTCTACGGCAACGACTTCCTGCTCGACCGGCCGATCGCGCTCGCCATGCTGGCTTTCGTCGTGTTTACCGCCGCGCTGCCGTTCGTTCGTAACTGGATGCGCGCGAGGAAACCAAAATGATGAGCCGGCGCGCGCAGGAAAACCTCATCGCCGCGGCGTTGCTCGTGTTGTTCGCCGGCATCATCTGGCTCGCCCAGGACTTCGGGCCGCGCGCGCGCATGATTCCGCTGCCGCTCGCCGTCCTGGGCATCGTGCTGACCGTGATCCAGATCGTCTGGCAGAACTGGCGCCCGGCTGGCGAGCTGCAGATGGACATGATCGAGGTCGAGGCGCCGGGCGAGCTGCCGAAGCCCGAAGGCGGGGCGGCGCCGGAAAAAAAGCGAATCACCTGGCGGCACGAGGCCGGCGCGATGGTCATCGTCCTGATATTGCTCGGCCTTATCTTCCTGGTGGGCATCATCCCGGCCGTGTTCGCTTTCACCTGCGGCTACTTTCGGGTGACCGGCCTGTATTCATGGCGGGCGAGCTTGATTTACACTGCCGTTCTGGCGGCGGCGGTCTACGGGCTGTTCGTGGTGGCACTGCAGATCCAGCCTTACCATGGCCTGCTGGAGCCGCTGGTCGAGCGTTTCAGATAAAAAAGGAGGAGAGCGATGAAGGCAATGCGCAGGAGAATGTTGCTGGCGGGCGCGGCCGCGCCCGTGCTGGCGGGGGTGCCGGGACTCAGCCGTGCCCAGGCGGCGGATTTTTACAAGGACAAGATCGTCAACATCAACGTCGCCGGCGGCCCGTCCGGCGGCCATACGCGTTACGCGCGGCTGATCCAGCCCTATCTGCAAAAGCACATGGGCGCACGCGAGGTGCGCATCACCAACATGCCGGGCGGCGGCGGGCTCAAGGCCGCCAACTACATCTGGCGCGTGAAGCCCGACGGGCTGCAGATCTTCTTCGGCAACGTCTCCACGCTGATCCTCGCGCCGCTCGCGGGCAGCCCCGGCGCCACCTTCGACTCGACCAAGTTCATGTACCTCGGTCGCGCCACCAGCGAGGCGCGCACGCTGTGCGTCGGCGGCAAGTCGGCGATCAAGTCGATCCAGGACGTGCAGAAGCTGAAGCGTCCCTTCGTCTATCCCTCGCAGGGCACGGACGAGGATTTCTACACGATGGCAGTGCTGGCCGACGCGCTCGGCTTCAAGATCAAGGCGGTGACCGGCTACGAGGGCAACGCCGATACCTCGCTCGCGGTGATCAAGGGCGACGGCGACGGCCACATCACCGGCTGGAGCGAGTCGCTGGGGCCGATCCGTTCCGGCGACAAGCATCCGATCCTGATGGTGACTTCGCAGAAGTCGCCGGATTACCCGAACATCCCCGTGGTCACCGAGATCGCGCCGCCGGCGAAGCGCGAGACGGTGCGCGCGATGGCGGCGATCCTCGAGACCCACCGCAGCTACATCGGTCCCCCGGGAATGGACCCGCAGGCGGTGGCCGCCTTCCGCGCGGCGGTGACCGCCGCGCTGAAGGACCCGGCGCTGCTGGAGGAGACGAAGAAGGGCGAGCGGCCGGTGGCGCCGATGGAGGGCGCGCAGCAGCAGAAAGTGATTGCGGACATCACCCGGGCCAGCGCGAGCCTTTCGCCGATCCTCAAGGCGGCGGTGAAAGAGATCCAGTAGGCGCGCGGGCGTCGCTGCTTCTGCCGCGGGCTTCTCGATGGCCAGGGTGACCCGCGGCATCCGCACCTACTCGCTCGCCGAGCGCGCGATGGGGCCGGATTTCGGCATCCACGACGAGAAGCGGGTGACGCGCATCGGTGAAGCGCACCGGCACGACTACTTCCAGATCCAGGTCAACCTGGCCGGGAGCACCCTGCAGCACATCGGCGCGCGCACGCGGCCGCTCGGTCCCGGTGGCCTGAGTTTCGTCCTGCCGTACCGCGTGCACCGCGTGCCGCACCCGCCGGGCTCGCGCTTCTTCGTGATCAATTTCCGGCTGCGCTTCCTGCGCCCGGACCTCGAAGTCGATCCGCTCGATCTCGAGGACGTCCCGCTCGAGCGCGCGCCCGAGCTGGCGCCGTTCCTGTTCCAGGAGTTCATGGATTTCCGGCTGGCAGGCAGGGATCTCACTGCCGCGCGCGCCGCCTGCGGCCGCATGGCGGAAGAGAGCGCGCGCCGCCGCTTCTGCTCGCGCGAGATCGTCCACGCGGAACTGTTGCTGCTGCTGACGCTGGTGTGCCGGCGGCACGAACCGGCGATCCTGCGGCTGGCGGCCACGCAGGCGCCGCTCAAGGGGCGCCGGGACGCGTTGTCCCGCGTCATCCGTTACACGCGGGAGAATCTGGCGCGGCGCATGTCCCTGGCCGATGCCGCCGCTAGCGCGGACCTGTCGCCGAACTACCTCGCGCACCTGATCAAGAAGGAAACCGGGCGCACTTTCACCGATCTCGTCACCGAGCGGCGCATGGAGCGGGCGCAGGAGCTGCTTGCCCACACCACGCTGCGCATCGGCGAGGTCGCGGCCGCGGCGGGTTTCGAGGACGAGGCGTATTTCGCGCGCCGTTTCCGCCAGTGCTTCCGCCTGGCGCCCCGGGATTTCCGGCTGAAGGCCGCCGCCGGGCGCTGAAGGCGGGACCGACAGCGGGATCGTCCAGGAAAAACGCAATCCGGTCCTAGGCGCCGCGGCCGGTTCGCGTTTAAGCTGCCGCACATGAAGACCGACTGGGCGACGCTCGAAACCGACCTGCTGGTGGTGGGCGGCGGCGTCGCCGGCACCATGGCCGCGATCCCGGCGCTGGAAGCCGGGCTGAAGGTCGTGATCTGCGAAAAGGGCAAGGTGCTCGACCACTGCGGCAGCATCGGCTGCGGCGTGGACCATTACCTGACGGTGATGGACACCGGCCCGGAGTGGGACACGCCGGATTTCCTCATCAGGCACGTTCCCGAGCTGACCGATTACATCGTCGACATGGCGGTGGCCGGCCGCGTGATCCGCGAGATGCCGCGCATCTTCCGTAAAATCGAATCGTTCGGCGTCGACTTCAAGGACCGCAAGACCGGGGACTATTACCGGCTGCGCTCGTTCGGCCTGCCCGGCACCTACCACATCAACTTCGACGGCACCGATTTCAAGAAGCACCTCGGCGAGCGCGTGAGGAAAGGCAAGGCGACGGTACTGATGCGCACGATGGTCGTGCAGCTGCTGGTGAAGGACAACCGCGCTTACGGCGCGATCGCCTTCAACTTCCGCACCGGCGAATGGTTCGCGATCCGCGCGAAGGCCGTGGTGCTGGCGGCGGGCGACGTCAATCGCATCTCGCAGAATGCCTCGGGCCTCGCGTTCGACAGCTGGCACTTCCCCTACAACACCGGCGACGCGCAGGCGATGGCCTATCGCGCCGGCGCCGCGCTCGCCAACATGGAGTCGGTGGAGGCGACGCTGACGCCCAAGGGCTTCTCGACGCAGGGGTTGAACGCCCTGGTGAGCCTCGGCG
This sequence comes from uncultured Streptomycetaceae bacterium, assembly GCA_964581835.1. GTDB lineage: Bacteria > Pseudomonadota > Gammaproteobacteria > Burkholderiales > SG8-41 > SG8-41. The sequence goes on from CAZOQY010000062.1 coordinate 9,070, forward strand.
CCCACTTCGTGAACAGGAGCGGCGAGCGCTTCATGTTCCGCTACGACAGCAAAGGCGAGAACGCGCGCCGCGCCGTGCTGGCGGACGCCGTCATCAACGAATACCTGCTTGGCAACGGGCCTGTCTACCTCGACTGCCGCCACCTGCCGCAGGAAATGCTCGACCGCATGGAATACACGCTGCAGGTGGACCGCTACACGCTGCCGGCGTTCTACAAGCAGAAAGGCGTCAATTTCCGCGAGGAGCTGGTGGAAATATCGGTGTCCGAGCTGTCCATTCGCCGCAGCGGCGTCTATTTCCGCGGCAGCGGGCTGGCGGTGGACGTCAACGCCGAGACGTCGGTCGAGGGTCTGTTCGCGGCCGGCGACTGCGCCACCGTGAGCGGCGGCATCGCCGGCGCGGCGGTGCTGGGTCATATCGCGGGCGAGGGCGTGGTCGCGCGCGTGCGCGCTACCACCGGCGCGCTACCGGAGATCGATGCCCGGGCCGTCGAGGCATTGCGCGCCGAGGCTGCCGGTCATCTCGGGCCGGGCGGCGACGTCCCCTGGCGCCGCTTCGAGGACGAGACGCGCCAGACCGTGACCGACTACATCGGCGTGCGGCGCACCGACAAGGGGCTGCGCCTCGCGCTCGACACGTTGTGCGCGCTGGCCAGACAGGAACCGCGGCTCGCGGCCGGCGATATTCACGGACTCATGCGGGTGCACGAGGCCAAGAACATCCGGCAGAACGCCGAGATCATGGCCGCGGCCTCGCTCGCGCGGCGCGAGACCCGCACCGGCTCGGCGCACTGGCGCCTCGACTACCCGAAGCCGGACGAGCAGAACTGGCGCAAGTTCGTGCTGGTCGAGCGCGGGGCCGATGGCCCGACTGTTCGCACCCTGTCCACCGACCGGCCGCTGTCCGA
>CAZOQY010000062.1:10076-13114 GCA_964581835.1 uncultured Streptomycetaceae bacterium
TGCGTGCGCTGCGACCTGTGCGACTGGATCTGCCCGGGCGACCTGATCCACCACGAGGAAGGCAACAAGGAAAAGCTGCCGGTGATCGCCTACCCGGACGAGTGCTGGTATTGCGGTCTGTGCCAGTCCATCTGTCCGGTCAACGCGATCGACATCGTTTTCCCCGAGCAGATGGTGCGCAACCAGACCGAGGTGGTCTCCCTCCTGGGCAAGGTCGTCGAGTAGCGCGCCCGGGCCGGCAGTCTGCGGCCGGCGCTGAATTTCCCGCCTGCCCGCCGGTCCAAACGGTGGGCGTATTTCCCGCCTGTGCGCCGTAGCCTAGAATAGGGCTTCCGGGCATCCTCACGACCCCCAAAGGGAGCTGAATGAAGACAGCAACAAACCGCCTGCGCGGCGTCGAGCGCGACATCGTCCAGGTGCCGCAGGCGGGCGACAAGGCGCCGTATTACGAGCCGCAGGGCAACGAGGTCGCGGTATTCGAGGCCGCCTACCGCAAGCGGCTGCCGGTGATGCTGAAGGGGCCCACCGGCTGCGGCAAGACGCGTTTTCTCGAGTACATGGCGTTCCAGCTGAAGCGCCCGCTCGTCACCGTGTCGTGCCACGAGGACCTGACCAGTTCCGACCTGGTCGGCCGCTTCCTGCTGGAAGGCGCCGAGACGGTGTGGCAGGACGGTCCGCTCACCCGCGCGGTGAAGGCGGGCGCGATCTGCTACCTGGACGAGATCGTGGAGGCGCGCACCGATTCCACCGTCGTGATCCATTCGCTCACCGACCACCGGCGCCAGCTCACCATCGAGAAGAAGGGCCAGGAAATCGAGGCGCACGAGGATTTCATGCTGGTGATTTCCTACAACCCCGGCTACCAGACGGTGCTGAAGGACCTGAAACCCTCCACCAAGCAGCGCTTCATCGCGCTCAACTTCGACTTTCCCGCCGAGGAGACCGAGCGCAAGATCATCCTGAACGAGGCCGCGGGCATTTCGCCCGAACTCGCGCATCAACTGGTCACCGCCGGGCGCAAGGCGCGGCTGCTGAAGGACCACGGGCTGGAGGAGTCCACCTCCACGCGCGCGCTGGTCTACGCCGCCAGCATGATGAACGCCGGGCTCGACCCGGTCGCCGCCTGCCAGGTGGCGATGGTCAACCCCATCACCGACGACGAGGAACTCGCCGAAGCCCTGATGGAGATCGTGCAGGCGCACTTCGGAGTGTGAGCGTCACCTCGACCCTGTAATGGCGGCTCCTTCCAAGCAGAAGGCGATCGACGAACAGCTGACTCAACTGCGCGACGCGAACCCGGCCGCGCACGACGAGATCGAGCGGGTGTTGCCTGCGATCCGCCCGCACGGTGACGAGGCGACGTACGCCTGGGTCGCCGCCTGCCGCAAGCTCCACGACTACGACCGCGAGGCGGGCCGTGCTTTCGTCCGCGGCAGCTTCGAGGCGGAACGCGTCTCCGAGGAAGTCACGCCGTGGACCGAGCAGGCGGTGCAGTTCGCCCGCTGGCGCGGCGCCTGGCGCGCGCTCGACGGTTTCATGACGAACCTGCCGCGCGCCTATGGCTCGCTCGGCCACGCCGGGCAGCGACGCTGGGCCGAGATCGGCTTCCTGTGGTGCGGCCGCCAGGTCGACAGCGGCTGCGCCTATTTCGCCACGCCGGTGGTGGACCTGTCCGGGCGCCAGGGCATCACCGGCATCGAGCAGCTGACGCAGCCGGCTGAAGAGCTGTTCGAGTCGCGCAAGCTCCTGCTCGCCACCTACCTCGGCGGCGCGATCCGGGTGAGGAACCTGCTCGGCGCGCAGGCGATCCTGCCGTGGGCGCTGCGCGGCGCCGACATCCTGCAGGCGGGACGCGCGCGCGGCGAGTCGTACTTCCGGCTGGAATCCGAGGAAAGCCTGGCGCTGCTGCTCGACCAGTTGCCCGGCTACCGGCTGCTCGAGCGCAACCGCCTGCTGGCGATGCTGCTCGACGTCTGGTACGGCGGCACCTTCGATCTCAAGGAAGGCAGCTGGTCGCCGGAGAAAGGGCGCCCGTTCTTCGAGACCGACGGTCGCAGCCTGTATTTTCCCGCGATCATGCCGAAACGCGACGAGGCGGTGCTGGGGCTGCTGCACGCGGCCGGCCACATCCGCTTCGGCACCTTCGACCGGCTCGCCATGAAGGCGTTGTTCGGCGCGGCGGGCGTCGAGTTCCCCGAGTCGGGGCCGGTGTCGTGGGCGCCGCTCTATGCGAAGTACGGCGACGACGCGCTGCGCTTTCAGCTCGTCTTCGACCTGTGCGAGGACCTGCGCGTGGACAGCCGCGTCCAGCGGCTGGTGCCGAATTACCTGCAGCGGATGCTCGCGACCGCGGTCTCGGCGCCGCGTCATCCCGACACCGGCGTCTATCACGCCCTGGCGGTGAAGAGCCTCCAGCAGGCGCTCGCAACCCAGGGCGGCCGCGGCGATGCCGCGCGCGACGAGCGCTTCGCGCCGTTGCTCGAGCCTTCGGCCACGGTTGCCGATGCCTGGCGCGTCGCGGCCGCGATTTATGCCCGGGACGACCTGCCGCCGGTCACCGAGATGGAGGCGTTCCACGCCGCCTACCTGCCGGGGCGCGGCCCCAACACGACCCGGCTCGCCCATCCGCAGGAGCAGGACCAGCAACAGCAGCAGACCCAGTCCGGCGCCGAGGGCGAGCAGCGGCCGCAGGAAGGCGGCGAGGACAAGGAGGAGTCGGCCGAGAACGCCGAGAGCGGCGACGAGCGCGACGGCGGCAAGAACCAGCAGATTTCGGGCTTCGGCGACACCACCGGCGCCTCCTCGCGCGCGGCGGGACGCAACGAGGAGCAGCGCGCCAACACCGGCTCGTCGGACAAGGGCGTTCCCTACCCGGAATGGGACTACCGCGAGGCGCGCTACAAGCGCAACTGGAGCTGGGTGCAGGAGAAGCGGCTGGCGGAGTCCAATATGAGCGAGACCCACCGCCTGATGAACCAGTACTCGGCGGCGCTGAAGCGGCTGAAGAAGTGACCCGCCGTCCGGGAGACTGAGTGCGG
>CAZOQY010000063.1:0-13068 GCA_964581835.1 uncultured Streptomycetaceae bacterium
AAGCGCTTCACCGCCTCGTCGTCCGCCTGCTGCGCGTGCTGGATCAGTATCTGGCGCGTCTGGTCGGCCACGCCCGCGGCCGGCGCGGCCTCTTCCTCCGCGCCCGCCGCGCCCGTCAGCTGGGCGATGATCTTCTCGGCGAGCCTGGCGATGGTCGGGTTCTCGCTCATCGCCATCACCGGCAGCCGCACGCTGAAGCGCGCTTCCACCGCGGTCGCGAGCTCGACGCCCATCAGCGAGTCGAGGCCCATGTCGTAGAGCGAGCGCGCTTCGTCGATCTTATCGGGCGCGATGCGCAGGATCTCGCCGACTTCCTTCTTGAGCATCTCGATGAAGGTCGCCATGAGTTCCGCCGGCGGCAGCTCCGCCAGCAGGCGCCGCACGTCGAGGCCGCCACCCTCTTCCGCCTTGCCGTCCTCCGCGTTGACCGCGAGCTCGCTGAACTTGGGCGAGGCGGCCGTCGGCAGGAAGCGCGACAGCGTCTTCCAGTCGAGTTCGAGCACGCCCACGCCCGAGCGGTCGGCGTAGAGCAGCTCCTCGAGCGTGTCGAGGGCGACGGTGGAATGCAGCGCCGAGCCGCCCATGCGGCCCTGCAGCGCTTCCCTGATCTGCGGGTTCCTCGAAAGAAAGCCGGCGTCCTCGATGGCGCCCCAGCGCACGCACAGCGCCGGCAGGCCGGCCGCGCGGCGCGCCGCGGCGAACGCCTCGATGTGCGAGTTGGCGGCGACGTAGTTGCCCTGCCCGGGGTTGCCGAACAGCGTGGTGGCGGAGGAAAACAGCACGAAGAAATCGAGTTCCTTGCCGAGCGTCAGCTGGTGCAGGTAATGCGCGCCCAGGATCTTCGGCGCGAATACGCGCCGGATCTGCTCGCGCGTGAGGTTGCGCACGAGGCCGTCGTCGATGACCGTGGCCGCGTGCACGATGCCGCGCAGCGGCGGCAGCGTGGCGGCGACTTCGGTCAGCAGCGCCGACAGCGCCTTGCGGTCGGTGATGTCGCAGGCGGCGGCGTGCACCTTGACGCCCGCGCCTTCGAGCGCGGCGACGGCGGACTTCGCATCGTCCGCCGCGGGCCCGCTGCGGCTCACCAGCACCAGGTTGCGCGCGCCCTTCGCCGCGAGCCACTGCGCGGTCTTCAAGCCGAAGCCGCCGAGGCCGCCGGTGACGAGATAGGTCGCGTCCGCGGGCAGCTCGAGGGTGCGCCGCGCCTGGCGCGCGGTGTGAACGGGGTGGATGCCGTTCTCGTAGGTGATGACGATCTTGCCGATGTGGCGCGACTGCTGCATGAAGCGGAACGCTTCGACGATTTCCTCGGCCTCGAAGCGGTGGTAGGGCAGCGGGTGCAGCACGCCGCTCCTGAACAGCGCCATCATCTCGCGGAACAGCTTCTCGGTGAATTCGGGGCGTTCCTGCATCAGCTGGTCGGCGTCGATGCCGAAATAGCTGATGTTGTTGCGGAACGGGCGCAGGCCGATGCGCGTGTTCTCGTAGAAATCGCGCTTGCCCAGCTCGAGGAAACGGCCGAAGGGCCGCAACACGCGCAGGTTGCGGTTGATCGCCTCGCCCGCCAGCGAATTCAGCACGACGTCGACGCCGCGGCCCTTGGTGATCGCGAGGATTTCGTCGGCGAAGGCGAGCGAGCGCGAGTCGAACACGTGGTCGGCGCCGAGCAGGCGCAGGAAGTCGCGCTTCTCGTCGGAGCCGGCGGTGGCGAAGATCTCGGCGCCGCACCAGCGCGCGATCTGGATCGCCGCGATGCCGACGCCGCCGGCGGCGCCGTGGATCAGGATCTTCTCGCCTTCCTGCAGGCGCGCGAGGTGGTGCAGCGAATAGAAGACCGTGAAGAAGACGCTCGGGATCGTCGCCGCGGCCTCGAACGAGATCTTGTCCGGGATCAGCGAGACGCTCGCCGCCTTGGCGGTGACGCGGTTGCTGAAGCTGGAGGGGCCGAAGCCGACGACGCGGTCGCCCTTGTTGAAGCCGCGGGCGGCGCGGCCCACGCGCAGCACCACGCCGGAGAACTCGAGACCCAGCGTCGGCCCGGCGAAGCCGGTCTCGACCGCCTCATCCGAGAGCAGCCCCAGCGAATACATGACGTCGCGGAAGTTGAGCCCGGTGGCGCGCACCTCGATTTCCAGCTCGTCGTCGCCCAGCACGGCGCGCGGGTGCGCTTCCCAGCGCAGGTTGCGCAACTGCCCGGGAAACTGGAAGCCCAGGCGCAGCGTCGGCGGCTCGGTGTCCACGGTCGGGCTGGCCTGCGCCGCGGGCGAAGGCTCGATGCGCAGCCGCGGCACGTAGCGGTCGCCGGAGCCGGTCAGCACGACCTCCTGCTCGGCGTCCGGGTGCGCCAGCTCGCGCGCCAGCGTGTAGGTGCTGGTGTCGAGCGCCGCGGGATCCTCGATGTCGGCAAGCCGCACCGTGAGGCCGGACACTTCGTTCATGAGCGTGCGCCCGAAACCCCACAGCGCGGCGTCCATGTTGTCGGAAAGGTTGACTTCCTTCGTGTGGCGCTCGCGGTCGCGCACCCAGCCGGTCGCCGCGCGCGCGGTGACCAGCCAGCAGGTGGTGCGCGTGCCGGCGTTTTCGCAGGCGCGGGTGATGGCGGCGGCGGCGGCGCAGCGGTCGACCTGCCGCTCCAGCGGGAGCAGTTGCGCCGCGTCGCCGAAGGACGCGCCGAGGCCGTAGAGGTGCAGGATGCCGTCGATCTGGCCGTAGACGGTGGCGAGCTGCGGCAGCAGCGCCGCGTAGTGCTCGGCGTTCTGCGGGTTCAACTGGTACTGGTCCGCGCCGGCGGAGACGAGCTGGCTGCCGGGCGTGACGTGAATGACGCGGTCGCCGCGGGCGCCGAGCGTGCGCGCGAGCTGCGCGGCGAAGCGCGCGGAGAATCCTTCCTTGTCGGCGAGCATCACCCAGGTGCGGGCGGCGGGCACGGGGGTCGCGGCGGCGGCGCGCTCCTGCTCGGTCGCCTGGGCGACGAGGAGGTAGGGCCCCGAACTCGCGTCCGCCGACAGCTCGAGCGTGGAGCCGAGGTTCAGCCCCAGTTGCTGCAGGTGGTGGCGCCAGAACGGGGCGGCCTTGTGGCGGGACGTCCACGACTCGCCCGGGCCGTCGCTCCACCAGGCGCGTTGCCCGCCGAAAATGAAATCCATCCAGCGCGACGGGTGCTGCTCGACGACCAGCACCGCGGCGCGCGGCGCGAGGTGGCGCCGCATGTGGCCCAACGCGATCAGCGCGTCCGCCTCGGTGGCGAAATCGCCGCCGACCAGCGCCAGCTGGAACTGCTCGCTGGCAAGCGGTCCGTCCGCAGCGGCGGCCGCGTCGGCGGAGAGTTGCCGGATCTCGAGTCCGGGGAAGCGCTCGCGCAGGCGGTGGCACTCCTCCGGTATCGAGGGCGCGAGCGTGGTGAAGACGTAATCGCAGCGGTTGAAGTCCACGTCGCGGCAGATCTGCGCCGCGAACGCCGGCGCCTCGGCGCCGATCTCGAGTATGCGCAGCCGCTTGCCGGCCGGCAGCTGGGCCTGCGCCTGCGCCACCAGGCCGTGCAGCGACTGCTGCATGCCGGGCAGCCCGGCGGCGACCAGCACGCGCCGCGAAAGAGCGGAGAGGGTGCACTCGCGCGGGTAGACCTGCTCCGGCGTCTTGCGCCCCATCAGCAGGTCGGCGAGATGCATGCCGACGCGGCCGACGCTGTGGAAGATCGAGAAATAATCCGGGTGGTCGGTGACGAGGCTGTTCCAGATCTCCTCGGGCGAGGGCAGGCCCTCGTCGGGCAGGAAGCGCCAGCCGTCGCCGGCAACCTCGATCGCGTGGTCTTCCTCGAGCATGCCGATCAGGCGCGCGAGCAGCGGCGCGCCGGCTGGATTCGCCTCGACGCAGGCGTGCACGTCGGCCTCGGTGAGCGCGTGGCCGTCGGAGGACAAGGTCTTCAGGGCGCGCAGGGCGAAGCGGCCGCACAGGCCGTCCAGCAGCGGCTCGATCTCCGAGGTATAGCGCTTGTGCGTGTCGAGGCCGGCGGCGGCATGCGCGAAGTCGGCGAATTTCCGCTGCAGTTGCTGGAACAGCCGCCGCGGCGCCGTCACCGGCGACAGCGGGTGCGGCTTGGGTATGCCGTGGTAATCGAGGTAGCGCAGGCGGTCGGCGGCATTCTTGCGCACGCGGATGCTGCGGAAGCGCGCTTCCTTGATGCTGGCGATGGGCGCGCCGGCGGCGTCGAACACGGTGAAGTTCGCCACCACCGAGTGCGGCCCGAAGCGATGCAGCGTCGCGCGCGCCATGTGGGGACGGGCGCCGCCGCTGCGGGCGAGCAGCGCATCGATCTTGGCGGGCACGTAGATCGCGCCGGCGTGCGAGACGTATTCGTCCTTCAAGAGCTGGATGATCAGCTGGAAGGTGCAGTCGAGAATGGCGGGATGCAGGTGCGAGTGTTCCAGCTCCGGCTCGATCAGGTCGGGGACGCGGAAGCGCGCGTAGGCCGCGCCGCTTTCCACCCACACCGCGTCGAGCGCGCGGAACGCGGGCCCGTAATTCAGGCCGATCGCCGCGGTCAGCTGGTCGTGGTCGGCGCCGGTGAAATCGGCCGGGCGCGCCGGCAGCGTGAGCGGCGCCTGCTGCAGCACGAGGCCCCTGGGCTCGCGCAGGATGCGGCCGGTGGCGTGGACCGTCCACGCCTCGCCGGCCATCTGCTCGCGGCTCTTGATGGTGAAGCCGCCGTCGGGAGCGTCGATGCTGAAGCGCACGACCTTGCTTTGCGCGTCGGAGAGCACCAGCGGCGCGCGGATTTCCAGCTGCTCGATCTCGACCAGCTCCTCCGACAGCCACAGCCGGGCCGCGGCCATCGCCATTTCCGCAAAGCCGGAGCCCGGCATCACGGTCGCATCGCCGATGACGTGATCGGCCAGCACGGGATAGAGCGCCGTGTCGATCTGGTTCTCCCAGGTCCACTCGCCTTCCTGCAGGCGGTAGCCCAGCAGCGGGTGTTCCTTGCGGCGGTGCAGCCGCGGCGTCGAGCCGGGGGTCGCGCTGTGCCACAGGTGCTCGCGCTGCCACGGGTAGTTGGGCAACTGGACGAAACGGCCGCGGCGCGGGAACAGCGCGCGCCAGTCGAGCGCGGCGCCGGCGATCGCGGCCTGGCCGACCGCGCCCCACAGGCGGGCCGGGCTGTCGTCGTCGCGCAGCAGGGTGGGAACCATGCGGCCCGGCGCGTTCTCCTCGCGCAGGCAGGCATTGATGTAGCCGCGCAGCAGGGCGTGCGGGCCGACTTCGACGAGGATGCCGGCGCCGGCGGCGATCATGCTCTTCACCGCTTTCTCGAAACGCACCGGCTCGCGGATGTTGCGCCACCAGTATTCCGCGCCGAGGCTGGCGCCTTCGAGCCGCTCGCCCGTCACCGCGGAATGGAAAGCGACGCGCGCCTCGGCGGGCCGCAGATCGGCGAGCGCTTCCCGGATACCGGCCTCGATCGCGTCCATCGCCGGGCTGTGGAAGGCGTAGTCGAGGTCGAGGCGCTTGTACGAGACGCGGCGCTGGTTCATGCCGGCTTCGAGGGCATCGAGCGCGGACGTCTCGCCCGCGACCGTCACGCTGCTGGAACTGTTGATGCCGGCGATCTCGATCGAGCGCGCGAGGCCCAGCTGGTCGAGCAGGTCGCGCGCCGCCTTCTCGCCCAGGCCGACCGCTGTCATCTGGCCGCGGCCCTTGGTCGTGCTCTGCAGCCGGCTGCGGTGATAGATCACGCGCACCGCCTGCTCCAGCGACAACGCGCCCGACGCCCAGGCGGCGGCGACTTCGCCGACGCTGTGCCCCGCCACCGCGACGGGCGCGAGCCCGCGCGCGCGCAGCACTTCGGTCACGCCGACCTGGATCGCGAACAGCGCCGGTTGTGCGATCTCGGTGAATTCGTAGCGGCCGGCGCCGTTCGCGCCCGCCAGCTCGTCCTCGAGCGAGAAGCCGGCGAGCGGCCGGAAAGTCGCGTCGATGGCGCGCACCGCGTCCCTGAACGCGGGCTCCTCGGCGACGAGGCGGCGCCCCATGCCTTCCCACTGCGAGCCGTTGCCCGAATAGATGAAAGCGACGCCGGTCGCGGACGGCAGCACCGTGCCGGACTCGACCGCGGGCGCGGCGCCCTCCTCCGCGTACTGCTTGAGGGAAGTGACGAGGGACTTCGCGGAGCCGGCCATGAAGACCGCGCGCTGCTCGTGCCACTCGCGATGGAACACCGTGGTGCAGGCGACGTCGTAGAGCGACCCTTTGCGGTTGCGGTCCTCGAGGAACAGCGCGAGGTCGCGCGCCGTCGCTTTCAGCGCCGCGGCGCTCTTCGCCGAGAGCACGATCGGCAAGGGGCCCGCGGCCGGCTGCCTGGAGCTGCCGCGCGGCCGGCTCTCCGGGCTGGAAAGAATGACGTGCGCGTTGGCGCCGCCGAAGCCGAAGGAATTGACGCCGACCACCAGCTTGCCGCTCGGCTTCAGCGCCGTGGGCTCGGTCGCGACCTTCAGGTTCCACTCGTCGAAGCGGATGTTGGGGTTGGGATTCTCGATGTGGATCGTCGCCGGGACGGTCCGGTGCTGCAGGCAGTAGAGCGCCTTCACCAGCCCGGCCGCGCCGGCGGCGGTCTCGAGGTGGCCGAGGTTGCTCTTGACCGAGCCGATCAGCAGCGGCGCACCGGCGCCGCGCGCGCGTCCGAGGGCATCGCCCAGGGCGTGCGTTTCGATCGGGTCGCCCACCGCCGTGCCGGTGCCGTGGGCCTCGATGTAGTCGATCTCGGACGCCGCGATGCCGGCCTCGTCGTAGGCGTGCTTCAGCAGCGCCGCCTGGGCCTGCACGCTCGGCACGGTCAGGCCGGACTTGCGGCCGTCGCTGTTGACCGCCGAATTGGCGACCACAGCGAGGATGCGGTCGCCGTCGGCCAGCGCCTGGTCGTAATCCTTGAGCAGGAACAGCGCGCCGCCCTCCGAGCGCACGTAGCCGTCGCCCGCGGCGTCGAACACGTTGCAGATGCCGCGCTTCGAGAGCATCGAAGCCTTCGAAAACACGATGAAGCCGTAGGGATGAAGGTGCAGGCTGATGCCGCCGGCGATCGCCTGCGAGCTCTCGCCGGAAATGATCGAGCGGCAGGCGAGGTGGAACGCGACCAGCGAGGACGAGCAGGCGGTGTCCACCGAGATGCTGGGGCCGCGCAGGTCGTAGACGTAGGAGATGCGGTTGGCGGCGATGCTGGCGGTATTGCCGGTGGCCACCGACGAATCGATCGCGGCGAGGTCTTCGGTGAAGCGCAGCGAGTAATCGAGGCTGGAGACGCCGAGGTAGACGCCGCAGGCGCTGCCGCGCACCGCGGATGGCCGGATGCCGGCGTTCTCGAACGATTCCCAGGTGAGCTCGAGCAGCAGGCGCTGCTGCGGGTCCATCTGCGCCGCCTCGCGCGGCGAGATGCCGAAGAAACCGGCGTCGAAACCCGAGATGTCCCCGAGATTGCCGGCGGCGAAGGTGTAGCTGGTGCCGGGATGCGAGCGTTTGGGATGCTGGAAGGTGTCCGGCGACCAGCGGTCGGGACCGATTTGCGTGACTAGATTCTTGCCGGCAAGGAGGTCGGGCCAGAAGCTGTCGCGGCTCGAGCCCGGCAGCCGATACGACATCCCCACGATGGCGACGCGTTTCTTTCTCATCCGGTCGGACGATCCCTTTTCAGTCGAGCCCCCGGACGCAAGGTCCGGTCCCGGTACGGCTCGTGTGCGCGATGATCAAACGCGGCCTCGCCAAATTGAATGCAGCCGACCGTCTTCTGTTGTTCCTCCCCGCCGCCCTGCTGCCGGCGGGGAGAACGATGATACCGAAAAAACCGCTGCGACCACGCGGCTTTTCCATCTCTCGTTATACCCTGGAAGGCGCCATCCTAACACATTGTTCGGATACGGTATTTGCCCATGCACAACGGCGATAGTGCAAATTTGATGTTGCGACGCACCATTGCACCTGTTTACGGCCTTGCCCATGATGTCCATTCCCGTTCGGCACGCCGCGCTCGCGCGCGGCCCCGCGCAACTGGCAGGCGTAGCCACCCGCCTCCATAATGGGGTAGGGTTCAACCTCGAGCCCGCGCGCAAAATCAAAAAAGCCCGGCGCGGCCGACCCACACCAACACTGGAGGAGACATGAAACTCGTGAAAGTGTCCGCACGCAAGGGCAGCCGTCTCGGCTCGCTCCTCGGCATCGCCGTCATGGCCCTGGGACTCTGGCCCGTCACGGCCGGCGCCCAGCAGCCGGTCACCATCCGGCTCGGCCACGTGGGATTCCCCGGATCGCTCTTCGATATCTCCGGCAACAAGTTCGCCAACGACGTGAACGCGGCCCTCAAGGGCAAGGTGGAAGTGAAGGTGTTCCATTCCAGCCAGCTCGGCTCGGACGAAGCGATGATCAAGGGCATCCGCATCGGCGCTCCCGAAATGCAGATTCCCTCCACCGTCATGAGTACGGTGGACCAGCGCCACGGCGTGTTCGAAATGCCTTACCTCATCGTCAACCGGGCACACATGAAGAAGGTGACGGAAAGCCGGGAGGTGCAGAAAGTGCTCCTGGATTCCCTGCCGGCGCGGGGTGTCCGCGTGCTCGCCTACTGGGAGAACGGCTTTCGCCACATCACGAACAACGTGCGCCCCATCGTCAGGCCCGAGGATCTCAAGGGCATCAAGCTGCGCGTGCCCGGCGGCGTATGGCGCGTGAAGATGTTCCAGGCCTACGGCGCCAATCCTTCGCCCATGCCCTTTGCCGAGGTCTACTCCGCGCTCCAGTCCGGCGTCATGGACGCGCAGGAGAACCCGTTTTCGCAAATCTCGTCGGCGAAGTTCCAGGAAGTGCAGAAGTTCCTCTCGCTCACCGGCCACGTCTATACGCCCGCCTACCTCCTCGTGAGCGAGGACTTCTGGAAAAAGCTGCCCAAAGACGTGCAGGACGCCATCACGAAGATCGCCTTGGAGGCGGGTGATTTCGCCCGCGCCGAGGGCGAGCGCCTCGATCGGGAGCTGCAGGGCAAGCTCGCACCGCCGATGAGCGTCAACGAGCCGAACAAGGAAGCCTTCATCAAGGCCTCGGCCGGCGTGTATGAGGAGTTCGGCAAGCAGGTCCCGGGCGGAGCCGAGCTCATCAAGCTCATACAGTCGCTGCGCTGATGCACAAGCTGTTCGGGCGGCTCATCACTCTCATCGAGTGGTGGGCCGTTTTCCTCCTGGTAGCAATGACGACCGTGGTCTGCCTCGGGGTCTTTTTTCGCTACGTCCTCAATTCGTCGCTGGTCTGGTATGACGAATTCGCCTCGTACCTGCTGGTCTGGCTGACCTTCTACGGCTGCGTCGTGGTGGACTACCAGCGGCGCCAGATCGGGTTCGATCTGCTGGTGGACAAACTGGGCCCCACGGCGCGGCGCGTCGTGGACGGGATCGCCGAGATTGCCGTCCTCGGTTTCCAGTTCGTGCTGTTCTACTACGGCTGGATTCTCACGGAAAAGATGGGCGACGAGACCGCGATCTCGCTGCCGTGGGTCAAGGTGACCTGGATTAGCAGCGTGCTGCCCATTACCGGGGGCATCATGCTCCTCATCAGTCTCTCGCGGCTGATCAACATCCTGTCAGGACGGAAAAACAAACAGGGAGGCCACGAAGTATGGAGTGGATCATCCTCGGAGTAATCGTCCTCCTCACCGCCATCAATGTCCCCATCGGGTACGCGCTCTCGGTCGCGACGATCCTCGCCATCCTCTGGACGGGCAGCGCATCGCTCAGCGTCGTTCCGCTGAGCCTCTTTTCCGGGTCGTCGAGCTTCCCGCTGCTCGCGATCCCGCTGTTCATCCTGGCGGGGGGGCTCATGGAGACCTCGGGCATCTCCCAGCGTCTCGTCAATCTCGCAAACAGCCTGGTCGGCTTCGTCCGCGGCGGCCTCGCCATGGTCACCGTCGTCGCCACCATGATCCAGAGCGAGATCTCGGGCTCGTCGGTGGCGGACGCCGCCGCCATCGGCAAGGTGGTGATCCCGGCGATGGAAAAGCGCGGCTATCCGCGCGCCCTTTCCGCAGCCATCGTCTCTAACGCGGCCTCGGCCGCCATCCTCATCCCGCCGTCGATCCCGATGATCATCTACGCGTGGATGGCCGAGGTTTCGATCGCGAAGCTCTTCTTCGCCGGGTTCCTCCCGGGAGCCATCGCCTGCCTGGCGATGATGGGCCTCTGCTATTACTACGCGCGCAAGTACAACCTCCCCAAAGAGCAGAACTTCTCAATCAAGGAGGTGGGCCGCTCGACGGTCAAATCGTTCTGGGCGCTTCTGATCCCGGTCGTAATCTGGGTCGGGATACTGGGCGGCATCGCGACCGCAACAGAGGTTGCTGCGCTGGCGGTGGTGGCGGCGCTCCTCATCGGCGTCTTCATCTACCGCGAGTTATCCGGACGCCAGACGCTGCACATACTGAAAGACTCCGTCGGGCAGACGGCCTCAGTGATGCTGATCGTAGCCTCCTCCGCGGTGCTCGGGTGGTTTCTCACCAGCGAGCAGGTGCCGCAGAAATTCGCGCAGCTCATTCTGGATACCACCGACAACAAGATCCTGATACTCGTCTTCCTCAACCTGTTCTTCTTCGTGGCCGGCATGTTCCTGCATTCGGCCGCGGCCATCATTCTCATCGTCCCCATCGTGCTGCCGCTGGTGCGCCAGATCGGCGTGGACCCGATTCACTTCGGCATCATCGTGACCATCAACCTCGGCGTCGGCCAGCAGACCCCGCCGGTGGCGACCGTGCTGTTCACCACCGCGGCCATCGCGCGCATCTCGTTCTGGGAAGTCTTCCGGGTGGGCTGGCCTTTCACCCTGGTGCTGGCGCTGGTGACGCTGCTCGTGACCTACGTGCCGTGGATCAGCCTGGGCCCGATCAGCTGGATCAACTGGTGACCGCGTTGCTGCGTCGCCGCGCCTGAGGCTTCGACGTGGAACCGGTGCTGGTCTCCCGCGACGGCGCAATCGCCACGGTCGCGCTCAACAACCCGGAGCGGCTGAACGCGCTCAACAAGGCCATGTGGGCGCGGCTGGGCGAGGCGATGCGCGAATTGTCGGCGGATGAAGCGCTACGCTGCATCGTCGTGCGCGGCGCCGGCGAGAAGGCGTTTGCAGCCGGCGCCGACATCGCGGAGTTCGCGGCCGAACGCGCCGACTCGAAGCAGGCGAAGCCGTACGGCAACCTCATCCACGAGACCATGCAGGCGGTGGCGCGCTGCAGGCACCCGACGGTGGCGATGATCCGCGGCGCCTGCGTCGGCGGCGGACTCGAGATCGCGGCGATGTGCGACCTGCGCGTGGCGGCGCAGTCGAGCCGCTTCGGCATCCCGGTCAACAAGCTGGGCCTCACCATGGCCTACGGCGAGCTGGCGGGACTGCTCGCGCTCGCGGGCCGCGCGGTCGCACTGGAAATTCTGCTCGAAGGCCGCGTGTTCGACGCGGACGAAGCGTACCGCAAAGGCCTGGTGAACCGCGTCGTGCCGGACGAGCTGGTCGAGGAAGAAGCCTATGTGACCGCCCGCCGCATCGCCGCCGGGGCGCCGCTCGTCAACCGCTGGCACAAGCAGTTCATCGAGCGCCTCGCCGTCGCCGCGCGGATCCCGCCCGCCGAATGGGACGAGGGCTTCGCCTGCTTCGACACCGAGGATTACCGCGAGGGCGTCGACGCCTTCCTGAAGAAGCGCAAGCCCGAATTCAAGGGGAAGTGACGCGGTGATGCGTGACACGGAAGAGCGTGACGCGGTGGGGCGTGACACGGAAGAGCGTGACGCGATACGGCGTGACGCGATGGAGCGAGGGTCTTTAAAGCCTTTCGCAATTACCGCGCATTCCCGCGTCACGCATTCCCGCGTCACGCAATACCGTGTCACGCCGTATCGCGTCACGCAGCACCGCGTCACCGGCGCTCAAATCTCGACTTGAGTGCCGAGTTCGATCACGCGATTGGCGGGAATGTTGAAGTACTCGACGGCGCTGCCGGCGTTGCGCGCCATCGCGGCGAACACCTTCTCGCGCCACAGCGCCATTCCGCCTTCCAGCCCCGCCACCGGCACCACGCGCTCGCGCGACAGGAAGAATGACGTCTGCATCAGGTCGAACGCCAGGCCGCGGTCGGGCCCCAGTTCGGAGAGCGATTGCCAGACGTCCGGGCGGTTCATGAAGCCGAATTCGAGCAGAACGCGATAGCAATCGTGGCCGAGCGGCTCCACCCGCACGCGCTCCTCGACCGGCACCGACGGCACGTCCTTCACCTGCACGGTGAGGAACACCACGCGCTCGTGCAGCACCTTGTTGTGGTAGAGGTTGTGCAGCAGCGCGTGCGGCACCACGTCCGGCGTCGCGGTAAGAAACACCGCCGTGCCCGGCACGCGCTGCGGCGCGTCGCGGAACAGCGATTCGAGGAAGGCCTCGAGCGGCACGGTCGAAGCGCGCAGCCGCGCGAACAGGATGCCGCGTCCGCGCCGCCAGGTCATCATGACGACGAACACCAGGATGCCCATGGCGAGCGGGAACCAGCCGCCTTCGAACACCTTGAACATGGCGGCGGAAAAAAATGCGGCGTCGATCACGAAGAAGAAGCCGGTCGCGAACAGGCACAGCACGAGGGGATAGCCCCAGCCGTAGCGGATCACGAAAAACGTGAGAAACGTCGTCGTCAGCATGGTGCCCATCACCGCGACGCCGTAGGCCGAGGCGAGCTTCGAGGACGAGCCGAAACCGATCACCGCGGCGATCACGACCGCGAGCAGCACCCAGTTCACCACCGGGATGTAGATCTGCCCGAGGGCTTTCGCCGAGGTGTGCACGATGTTCATGCGCGGCAGGTAGCCCAGCTGGATTGCCTGTCGCGTGATCGAGTACGCGCCCGAAATCGTCGCCTGCGAGGCGATCACCGTGGCGGCAGTGGCGAGCACGACCATCGGGTAGAGCGCCCAGGACGGGAACGCGAGGTAGAACGGGTTCTCGATTGCCGCCGGGTGCGCGATCAGCAGCGCGCCCTGACCGAAGTAATTGAGCACCAGCGCCGGCGCGACCAGGCCG